>DZAZ01000113.1 GCA_022729755.1 Helicobacter cetorum
TTTATTTTTACATAAATGCAAGTTTATATTATACCGAAAATTTCTTAAAAAGATTAGATAAAATTTCTAAAGTTTAATTTTAAAAGATTATAATTAGACAATAAATGAAAGGGTAAAATATGAGCAAAAAAAACAACATATCGTATTGTCAATTGATTTCCTTACAACCATTCATATCTCTAGGTCTCATACTTTTAAGTAAATAACAACAACTATCATCTTCTGGTATCGCTATATGATTTGATTTACACATATCATCTAATAATTTTGGCTCTTTAATTAATCTAATTTTCCAGTTTGGCATGTCCTTAGGTGGATTGAATTTTGTAGCAATCTCTTTTAAATTATTATTCTGCAATTCTAAAATAAGTTTTTTAAGATAAATTCTATACTCATCACTACTTCTACCATAAATATAAAACTCTAATGCACGAATATTGTCGTCCAGTAAGCACCTTTTATTAGCATTCACCACATTCCAAAATGACCACCAATATCCATAATAATTATATTCTCCACTACCATTAGCGATAGTAAGTAGTGCTCTTCGTAAATCATTATTAATATGTGCATCTTCATTCAAATATTGAACAATAATTTTTTGAATGTTTTCCAATTTAGCACTATCTAATTCTTTCCCATCTTCATAGTCAATGCAATATAAAGCAAATGCTATTCTGCCTTGTAGTAAATTTGTATCTTCTGCGTCAAAGATGATTTTTTTATTATTATTGTTTGATGTTATTAATTTTGCTTTTAATTTTTCTTCTTCTATCTGTTCTTTTGCAAATGATGATTTTACTTGATTGGAAGACAAGTAAGTATAAATATCTTCACAGCCCAATGATAATTCATGGATTAAATTTATTACACCATCAAACTGTCCTTGGCTACGAATAATTGGAGGTCTAGTACCATTTTTTTCAACATCTCCTCTTGCTATAATATTTCTTACAACTCTCATCCAATCTAAGAACATATCTTTTTTAAACTCTGTTGTTTTTCTAAAATATTCAGTTTGTGCATAAAACAATACTTTTAAAGAATAAGAGGGATTTGCTCCTTCATAAACAACGCCTGTAAAGATGTTTTCATCTGGCGTGTGTTGAAATAGTGTAAAATTTAGTTTAATATCTAGCTGTTCATCAAAAACTTTACAATATACATCAAAAGATTCTTGAAGATAGTTAAAATCATCTTCAGTGAAAAAATTTGGCTTAACCAAATCAGGTTTGTTTTGTAATTTTTGTATCACATCTAATCTATCTTCAATTTTATTTACTGATTGTCTGCACATCAAAATAGTAGATATAAATCGAATAAATGCTTCATCTATTCGATTCTCTTTTCTATGCTTCCAAAATAAATCTGTCCATTGAGCATCAATTTTGTATGCGAATGTTTTTATAAATTCTTTATTTTCATCCCATTTGTTATCATTTATTCTTTTTTGAAAACTTGCTTTAAAATTTTCAAAATGAGACAAAAGTTTTCCTCTAGCATTCATTTTTATGTATAAATCATCCGTTAAGCCTATATTTTCTAACTCTATATGATAAAAACTTACCAAACATTCTTTTGAAGTTAATTTTTCCCACAAACCATCTACTTCATAAAAGTATTTATGAATATCATCAATTGTTCTTAACATTGCATCAATTGTTGGGTCTTTTTTCCAAGAGAGAAAAAACCATGCAGAATTTATTATCTCACGACTTAAAATTGCTGTTTTATTAATCGTAAATGGATGAGACACTAAGGTTGTACAAAATTCCCTAGAGCTTATTCTTGTCTCATAAGTGAATTTTTTCAAAATATCAATATTTGACTTACTAAGTTGTTGTTCTTTTGCAGCCGCATACCAATGTAATAAAAATAATGTCGTTAGTCTCTGCTGTCCATCCAAAGGCTGTGAAACTTCAGCTTGAATACTTCCATAGATAAAATCTAATTTTATAGGCGTTGGCGTGTTAATACTTTGAAATAATGCATTTAAAAAATTATCTCTAATTTCTTCTTTGTCTTCTCGTCCTTGTGCATAATCTCTTTGAATGATTGGTATTTCAATTTTATGTTCTATTAAAAGTTCCCAAAAGCTTGTAAGTTTTCCTTGGTATTTAATATCATCCATTTATATATCCTTTTCAATGTAGTCATTAAGTACTATTTCTAAATCTTTATAATAATTTTCTCTATCCTCTTGAGTCCAGAATGAAATTTTAGGAGGATAAGAACTAAAATATTTTAAAAAAACATTTTTTGTACAAATAGGTACAAAAGTTCCTGTTTTCTCTCTATCAATAATTGTTTTTCGCTTCAAGGGAAATACTGCATTTTTATAACCACGATTTGTCTCAGAATCTAGTAATGCTAAATTTGAAATATCATTAATATCTTCATCTTTTAAATTAGAATTAAAATGTTTAACAATGTCTTTAAACAAAACTTCAAATTCAGCATCATCTTCACAGTTACAATTATCAGCTCGTTTTTTTAATTCTTTTCCCTCTTTCTTTTCATCATCTATAAAAACTTTTGCATCACTTAGCCATTCACTCTTTTGTTTTGGAACTGCATCTGTGATTGATGTTATATGCTCAATATCCCATTTTTCATTTTTATATGTATCAAAAGGGAAATATGCATTATCATTTGTATTATTTAGCATAGTTAAAATATTGTAAAGTAATAATACATTTTTAACTTGATTGTCACCATATTGGAGGCTTTCTAAGGTCACTTTTTTTAAGTCACTTTTTATTGTTTCATCTAATAAACTTCTAAATTCAGCTTTAGTTAAATTGTTAGACTTATTGTATAGTTCAGATATTGTCAGTGATTTAATAGCTATCAAATATCCTATTTTATGATATAAATCTCGTTCCTCAAACCATTCTTGAAATCTTTGAAAATATTTTTTAATTTCCAACCAATTATTTTCAATAGTTGGTTGATTTTTTTTGATGAATTTTTTATTAAAAAATCTAAATGTTGAATAATTATCTGTAAAATCCTTTTCATCATTCATTAAATCAAAAATAAACTCTATTCTATTTGTAGTAACAGTATTGCCATTTAGAAAATACCAAAATCTATTATTTTGTAAAGACTGTTCAATATAATCCCATTCAGAAGAAATTTCTAATTGTTTAAGCCTTATTTTGTCGTTGATTTTTTTATCAAAGTTTGAACTATTTAAAAACAAAGCTTTTATTAGCTCAGCATTTGTCAATGGTATTTTTCCAATATTGATTCTTGTAAAAATAGCAATTGCATCGTCTTCACTGCTTTCGTACCAAATCACTTTAGAGTTAAATTTAAATTTTGATTCAAAATCATTGATATTAAAATTAGGTCTATCAAACCATTCGCATATTTTTTTATAAGCATTTGAAATATGATAAAAATCTACATTTGACTCATTATGTTGACCTTTTTCTAAATTTTTTAGAAATGAACTTGACTTATTTCTCGTTTGATATTCTACTTCAAACAATTTTTCTGGTTCTCGATATCTACTATTAAGAAAATGTAAAATTAAATAGATAGTTGTTAATCTTTGTTGTCCATCTATTACTTCGAATTGTTTATTTTTATTTTCCTTTACAACAATAGGTTGTAAGCAATACCAAGTTGTTTTATCACTTTCACCAACTGGACGAGGTGAAAATTCTGAAATATCATTTAACAACTCTTCAACTTCATTCGGTGTCCATCTATAACCCCTTTGATATGATGGTATATAAAAATTGTATTGTTTAAGTTCGTTAATAGTTTTTAATTCTAAGGTATTATTCATTTAATTATATCCTTTA
>DZAZ01000114.1 GCA_022729755.1 Helicobacter cetorum
GCTAAAAACAAAGAAAGTAGCACTAAAAGGGATAAATAATCCATAAAGCGAAATTGCATTGCTTATCGCTGCCATTGAATGTTCTCTAATTCCAAAGTGAATATTTTTGCCTTTTGGAAAATCTCCAAAGCCTTTGAGTTCAGTTTTGTTTGATGGAGCTAAATCGGCACTTCCGCCTATGAAACTTGGTAGTGCTTTTGCAATTGCATTTAAAATTTCACCATTACTATCTCTAGTTGCAACAGCTTTGCCAACTTCATATTTAGGATAGTTAATTTTGCTAAAATCAGGATTTAAAAGAAGTTCTAATAAGTCATTTTGCTCACGATATGGCAACTCTTTTAATAAATGTTTCCACTCTTTTTCATAAAGCTCACCCTCTTCAATCGCACATCTAAATCTAACTAAAACATCTTCATCCACAAAAAAATGTTTTTCAGGGTCAAATCCAACTAACTCTTTTGATTTTTTAATATCTTCCATTCCAAGAGGAGCTCCGTGACAATGGTGACTTCCCTCGTGAGTTGCACTTCCTTTACCAATTTTTGTATTTGCAATAATTAGTGTTGGTTTGCTTGAATTTTTTGCTTTTGTAATTGCTGCATCAATCTCTATAAAACAGTGTCCATCAACCTCTAAAACTTCAAAACCTTGTGCTTCAAATCTAGTTTTTACATTTTCACTCCAAGCTAAACTAACATCACCCTCAATTGTTATCTCATTGCTATCATAGATTATGATTAAATTTTCAAGTTTTAAATGCCCTGCTAATGCACAAGCTTCATAACTAATTCCCTCTTGAAGGTCGCCATCTCCACAAAGACAATAAACTTTATGACTAATAATTTCTGCATTTTCTCTATTTAATAAATGTTTTGCATATTTACTTGCCATTGCAAATCCAACTGCATTTGCAACACCTTGTCCAAGAGGTCCAGTTGTAACTTCAACTCCATCAATATGCCCATATTCAGGATGACCAGCCGTTTTAGAGCCAAATTGTCTAAAGTTTTTTAAATCATCAAGTGTTACATCATATCCCCATAAATATAAAAGCGAATAAACTAAAGGACTTGCATGTCCTCCACTAAAAACTAATCTATCTCTATTTAACCATTTTGAATTTTTCGGATTGTGTCTTAAATGTTTACTTAAAGTAACAACTATATCAGCAAGACCCATTGGAGCACCTGGGTGACCACTATTTGCACCCTCAACCATATCAGCAGCTAAAAACCTTATGGTATTAGCCATCTTTTGCAACATTTCTCTATCTATCAAAATTTTGTCCTTTTTTTAAATTTTTTTGAAATTTTACACTAATAAGTTACAAAATGGAACTACTTTTGCTTTTTTTATATTAAAAAAAACTTGGAGTAATATTATGAATTTAGATTTGCTCTTTTTTGGCTTAGTTATTATCGCAATGGCGAGTTTTTTTACTTTTTTGATTTCAGAAGTATTAGAGAATAGATTTAGAAATAAACACGAAATTTAATATTTTTATAATTTTAAAGTAGTTACACTAATTAAAAGTTAAATTATGGAGGAAAAAAATGGTTTTATATAGAGAAGACGATAATAGAAGTTTTATAAATGAGGATGACATCCCTCAACTAAAGGCTGAAGTTCAGGATTTATCGCATAAAATTGCAGAGTTAGACAATAATCTTAACCGTATGGATTTTGTTATTAAAAGCCCGAAAAATGAGGTTTCATTTGAAAGATTTTTAGCAAAAGATGTTTTGAAAGCTGTTAGAAAAATCTTAACTGAAAAAGTTATAAAAAGAGAGAAAAATATTATCTCTTTAGAAGAGAAATTTAAAAAAGATGAGGATTAAATTTTCTTATCCAAAATTTCGCATATCTCTTTTGCGTGATATGTGATGATAATATCAGCTCCAGCTCGTTTAAAAGCTATCATAGTTTCTATCAAAACTCGCTCATAATCAATTACTCCCGATTTTCCTGCAATTTTTAACATAGAGTACTCTCCACTTACATTATAAACAGCCAAAGGTAAGCTACTTCTTTCTTTAATATCTCTAATAATATCAAGATATGCTAACGCTGGTTTTACCATTAAAATATCAGCTCCCTCTTTTTCATCTTCAAGACTTTCAAGAATTGCTTCTTTGCGGTTTGCTGGGTTCATTTGATAAGTTTTTCTATCGCCAAAACTTGGAGTTGATTCAGCCACATCACGAAATGGTCCATAATATGCACTTGCAAATTTAGTTGAATAACTCATAATTGGTAAATTTTCAAATCCATTTTTATCAAGAGCATTTCTAAGTGCAAAAATAACACCATCCATCATTCCACTTGGAGCAATCATATCAACTCCAGCTTTTGCATGAATTAGAGCTTGTTTTGTCAAAATTTCAAGTGTAGTATCATTATTTACACTTTCTGATTTGTGGTCAATTATTCCACAATGTCCGTGGTCAGTGTATTCACAAAAACATAAATCTGTTATCACATATAAATTTGGCACTTCTTTTTTTATCTCTCTTAGAGTTTGTGCGATTATTCCATCTTCACTTAGTGCATCACTTCCGATTGAATCTTTAATTTCAGGAATCCCAAAAAGCATAATTGCTTTTATGCCTAAATCTTTGATAATCTTGCACTCTTTTATAATTTCATCAATGCTCATTTGAAACACATCAGGCATTGAGGGTATCTCTTTTTTTATATTTTTTCCACTTCTTACAAATAAAGGATAGATTAAATCATTTTTTGAAATATAATTTTCTTGTACTAAATCTCTAATTGCTGAATTTACTCGTAGTCTTCTAAATCTTTTAAACATATTTTTTCCTTTAATTTGATAATATTTCTCAAATTTTATCATAATTTTATTTGAATTTAAAAAGAGGTTTAATGGATATAAAAATATCAGAAATTGCAAATTTACCTACGAAATTTGGAAAGTTTAAAATTCAAGCTTTTAAAGAGAATGATAAAGAACATTTAGTTATTTTTACTGAAAAAATTCCACAAATTCCATTTGTTAGAATTCATTCAGAGTGTCTTACTGGCGATACTTTGGGAAGCTTAAAGTGTGATTGTGGGGAACAACTTAAAATTGCACTTAAAAAAATAAGTGGTGATGGTGGAATGGTGATTTATCTTAGACAAGAGGGGCGAAATATTGGACTTTTAAATAAAGTAAATGCTTATTCATTGCAAGATAAAGGCTTAGATACAGTTGAAGCTAATCATCAATTAGGTTTTGAAGATGATTTACGAAGTTATGAAATAGTTGAATTTATACTTGAGTATTACAAAATTAATAAAATAAAACTTTTAACGAATAATCCTAAAAAAATTGATAGTTTAAAAAATATAGAAATCATTGAAAGAGTTCCTATTATCGTTAAACCTAATGAATTTAATGAAAATTACTTAAAAACTAAAAAAGAGAAATCAGGTCATTTTTTGTAGGTGAAATTTCAAATTAAAAAAAATTTAAAGTTTACTTTTAGAGTTATTAAAGTAAAATAGGACTTTCAATTTATTTCAAGTTTCAAGGAACATATTATGGGAAATGGTAATCTTTATATTGGCAACATAAATTACAAAGCTTCGGTTGAAGACCTTAATGGACTTTTTGGTCAACACGGTAATGTAATAAGTGTTAAGTTAATCGAAAAAGATGGATTAAAAAAAGGTTTTGGTTTTGTTGAATTTGATTCTGAAGAATCTGCTAAAAGTGCACAAGAGG
>DZAZ01000115.1 GCA_022729755.1 Helicobacter cetorum
GTATTTGGAGATTCAATTGTTACATTTCCATCTCCTGCATCTTCAACAGTTATAGCTTTGTCAATTATAAATTGACCCCGATAAGTACCCGATTTTATTTTTATCGTATCTCCACTTGATGCAGTGTTTAGTGCCTCTTTTATGTTAAATCCATCTGTTGTATCATTATCATCATCGTATGTGGTTTGGTCAACATAAATAATGCTTGATGTTACATTTACATCTGCATTTGAAGATGTTGAGCCATCAGAGAGAGTAAAACTTATAATTGCATTACCATAAGGTGTGTCATTTCGATACTCTATATTTCTAATTACATCTTGAACCAAAGCATTTGTTGCTATTGTTTGTGAGCTATTAAAATTAACTATTAATTGTCCACTTATATTTGTGAAAGTTGCAAAAGTATTTCCACTAGATTGTAAATTTGAGCCTAAAACACTAAAAATTGCTCCAGTAGTATTAAAGTTAAAAATATCATTGCTTATATTTCCATCTTTTCTACTAACACTAAGAGTTGCTCCACTCCAATCTCCATTTCCGCTATTTAAAAGGTCTAGTTCTGCATCAGAAATGGTAGCATTTTTTTCATCATCAACAATTGTACTATTTCCAACTCCTGCCCAAACTCTACTCTCACCGTTTAAATAGTTTAATGTTGGTGTTGCATTAATAACTGCTAATGTAGTTACATCAACTTTTGAAACATTTACATCTGCAATTAAATTTGGTGTAGATTCATCATCTTGAGCTGTTAGATACATATCATAAGCTGTATTTGCACTAAGTCCTGAAATAGTTAAGTTGCCATCAAAGTTTGAGCTTGTTGCGATACTTCCATTTTTTAATATTGTGCCACCCGTATAATTTACTCCTGCTTTTACCTCTGCTGATGTTGGAGTTATTGAGCCGTCTGCTACTACTATATAATAGATTGTTCCATTTTCATCAAGACTTGCATTTAAGTTTAGTGTTGTTTGGGCTATATTTGTGGTTGCTGGAGTTGTGTCGAATGTTGGGGGAGTGTTATCACCAGCTGGTGTATCATCATAATCTACCAAAAAATTATATAAACTTGTACCATCATCATAAGTAAAATTATTAATATGTGTAATAACTAACTTATCAATAGAAACTCCACTTGCACCAAATGAGTAAGTCTCATAACCATACATAAAACCATCAGCAGCAAAAACTTTATTCGCATCTGTATATACTTCTACACCATCTTTGTAACCACGGATTGTTATTGTTTCATTAGCTTGTCCCGTAATTATCTTAAACGATTTTATTGTAAAATCTTTGCCATCAGTAGTATATGCAACAAACTGCTCACCAGCCCCACCACCAGCCGTGGAATAAAATACAAGCTCTTCATCTTGCACTCCAGATGAACCACTTGAGAATACATTAGGAGTATTTGTTCTAGCAGCTGTCGCTGTTGAATTACCATCGCCATCACCCATACTCCAATTCCAAGTATATCCAGCTAATGTTTTTGTAGTAGCAGATGCGATGTAGCCTTGAACGATTGCAAGAACATTATCATATGAGGAATTACTAATAGATGATACATCTAAACTACCTATAACTTTCTCTAAATTCCAATCACCACCTAACTTATCATTACCTGTTAAATTAGTAGAAGCTCCAATATCAGCACCGCTAAGTGTTGCAAAAGAGTCTATAAAAGTTCTGCCTTTTTCGCCACTTGCTACATTACAACCATAAAGTAAAATATCTCCACTATCCTTTAGAGATGTTTTTATTGTATTTAGTTCATGAAGATAACTATTTAGATTTGTAGAGTTTATTTTGCTATTTCCAAGTAATAACTCACCGCTGTTTCCATGAGATATGATATGAATTGAGTCAAGATTTTTTTCGTTTTTTAAAATATTTGATATTTGAACCAAACCATTTTGATTTTTATCGATTAGATAAAACTCTTTGTTAAGCTCTTTTGTGATAGTTTGATAGTCGTTTACACTTTTATCAATAAAAATTAGTTCTTTGGCAGATAAATTTCCTATTAATAACGATGAAGCTACAAAAGATAGCAATAACTTTTCGTTTAATAAATTTTGTTGTAACACATTAGACCTTTTAATTAGTATTATGATTATTTAAGTTTGATAATTCTATTAAATATAAGATTTGTAATTTGTTACATCTGACTTAGAATAGTGATAAAAAAAATTAGAAAATAGATAATTAGTATATTTATTGTATAGTATTTCAATTTTAATAGGATATTATCAATTAAAAGTTATATAGGAAATTCATATGGGTATTTATATATTATCAAAAGATGATATTGAATTTAATCTATTCTCAAATATTACATATTCTAAAGGTATTGATAATAAAATTGAAAAAATAATTAATAGTAGGTTTTGTGATACAAAAATTTATGCAGAAGATTTAGGAAATGTAATAATTATAAAACGATATATTAAACCATTATATGATTTTGAAGTAAATTTTTTTGGTGATGGTTGTTATCTGAATTGTATATATATGAGACAATCAACAACAAAACTATTTCATAAAGTAAAAGAATTAAAAGAGTTTGACTTTAAAACAAAAGATAGATTTTCTATATTTACAGGACATTTTCATAGAAGTATGAGTAGCAAAGTAATGTTTCAAAGTAATAATTGTTATGATGTTATTCAAATAATTGCTAAAAAACCATTGATAAAACAGATGGCAGAGATTGATGGTAGACATTCAAAACTATTTGAACTTGAATATCAACAAAAACTTGAAAAATCTGTACTTATAGATAATGTATATTCACCTACCGCTATTTTGATAATTGAACAAATTTTAAACACAAAATATCAAGGACAACTAAAAACAAAATATGTAGAGATAAAAACTATAGAATTAATGTTACATTTAATGAATTTAGCTTTTGAGCCTAATATGGAAACAAAAAGTACTTTAGCAGAGAGGGCCATGATTTACATTGAAAATAATTTCAATAAAAATATAAGAATAGATGATATTTCAAAATATTTAATGGTTAGTAAAGCGAATTTAAAACTAAAATTTAAAGAAAAATTTAATAAAACTATCTTTAATATGATTTTTGAACTTAGAATGAGAGAAGTTAAAAAATTTATTGAGTTTGGTCATACATTTGCAGAAATTGCTGATATTTTAAATTATCGAAATCAAAGCGATTTGAAAAAGAAATATTTTGAGTGGAGTAAAAGCAATATAAAAACATAATGGGGATTTATAATGAGTAAAATATTTAAAATAGTTCTATATGTTGAAGATGATGAAATAATACGAGATAGTTTATCTTATGTGTTTCAAAATATTTTTGATAAAGTTTTAGTTGCAAAAAATGGATATGAAGCTTTAGAAATATTTAAGCAAAATAATATAGATTTAATTTTTACAGATATTGATATGCCAATTATGGACGGAATTGAGTTTATAAAAAGTGTTAGAGAGATTGATTTGAATATAAAAATTATAATTTGCTCTGGCAAAAACAGATATGAGTTGCAAAAAGAGTTAAATTCGCTTAATATACTCCATTTTTTCCAAAAACCACTCATTTTTAAAGACATAGAAGAGATAAAAGAGATGATTTAACTCTTCAACTCTTCAATCTCTTGAATGCTTAAACCTGTCAAATCAGCGATTATTTCAACATCCAAACATTTTAAGAGTGATTTTTTCG
>DZAZ01000116.1 GCA_022729755.1 Helicobacter cetorum
AATAATTCTAATAACAATAAGTCAATAAATATTTTACAAAATTAGAACAAAATGAATGATTTTAAGGCAAAATTAAATATCAAATTCAATTTTGAATGTAGTACCTTTTCCTTTAATACTTTCAACAGAAATAGCGCCATTGTTGATTTTAACATAATTTTTCACAAGTGCAAGACCAAGTCCATTTCCATCATATTTACGTGTATATCCGTGTTCTTCTTGTGAAAATGCTTCAAAAAGAATTGGTAAAAATTCGCTCGAAATTCCAATTCCTGTATCTTTAATTTCGATAACAATTTTATTTTCTATTTTGGATAAGATTACATCAACCGAACCATTATTTGTATATTTTATTGCGTTATCAATCAAATTTACAAATATTTGAGTAAAAGTATATTCATCTACTGGAAGGGTGGTATCTCCAATATTATTGGTAAATGTTAATTCAAGACCTTTTTCTTTTGCAGCATTATTTTGTTCAATTACAATGAAATTGATTATTTCGGCAATATTTAAATCTTGAATAGTTAAATCAAATGTTCCAGAATTTACTTCAGACATATTAAGAATTAAATCGATTGTTCGCATAATTCTTTTTGTAGAACGCTGAATTGGAAGAAATAATGAATTAGCTTCAGATTCGTCATTTTCGGCGTAAGTTTCCTTTATTAAACTTACATAACCCAAAATAGTATTAATTGGAGTTCTAATTTCGTGTGAAATTTGTGCTAAAAACTCCGATTTTAGTTTGCTGGATTTTTCCGCAGCATCTTTCGCGACTAAAAGTAATTCTTTTGTTTCCTCTTCTTCGGTTATATCTCTATGAATTGAAACAATTGCGAGTTTTCCTTTGTAATTTGTTAGTCCAGCATTTATACTTAAAATTATCTTTGTTCCATCTTTTTTGAAATGTGTAGCTTTATATTTTCTAATTCCATTATTTGATACTACTTTTTCAACTAAATCTGTAATGTTATTTGAATCTTCACAAAGAATTGATGCCGATAAATTAATAAGTTCTTCATTTTCGTAACCATATAAATTTTTGGCGCTTGTGTTTGCATCAATTATTAAAAGAGAATCTATATCAATTATCAAAATAGCATTGTGAGCATTTTCAAAAAGTCCCTTATAATCCTTCTCTGATTCTAAAAGTTGTTTTTGATAAGATAAATTTTCTCGATAAAGTTTCATTAATTCAAGATTCTTTTTCCTAATTGAGGCAATTCTAATTCGATAAATAATGTACACAATTAACAAAAAGACTAATATTATTATTCCATAAAACAGACTTGACTGCCAAAATGGAGTTTCAATTTTGAAAGTAAGTGTAATTGGCTCTGAAGCAATTTTACCATTATTGGTATAAGAAATTAATTCAAATGTATATATGCCGGGATTCAAAGACGAAAACGTGATTGTTTGGTTTCTTGTTAAAGGAGAAAAAGCATCATTTGAGCCAACTAAACGATAGCTGTACAAAATATCTAATGGATTTGTAAAATAAATTGATGAAAAATGAATTGTGATATTATTCATATCGTGTGGAAATTCAACATTTTCATATTTTAGCTGAACATCTTCATTTCGGTTTCCAAATTCGGCTAAATTTATATTTTTATAATTTATTTCAATTGAAGAAATAAAAGGAGATGAACTAAATTTGGACGAAATTTCCTTTCTTTTATCATATTTTACAACTCCAAGTGAAGTTGCAAACCAAAAATTACCTTTCGAATCAATATAAGAACCAAATTGGTGGCATTCATTACTTGGAAAACCATCATAAGAATTATAAGTTTTTATATCAATTTTGCCACTTTTGATATAATTTTTGTAGTCTAATTTATTAATTCCTTTTGTTGTTCCAATCCATAATGTTGAATCATTATCATCAAATTCAGTAAAGAAAATTGCATTGTCACTAAGTCCGTTTTCTGTTGAAATAATTTTAATAATTTTTGTTGAGTCTTTTTCGTTTGGATTATAGATAATTAAACCTCTCTCGAACGAACCTAAAAGTATAAGATTATTCTTTCTGTCAATGGAAATAGAATAGTAACTATATAAGTTTAAAATATCTTGCTTGGGAAAATCCAATGGTTTCGAATTTTCAATTCTGTCAATTCCAGTTCCAGAAATAAACCAAAGGCAATTATCACATCCAGAAATTGCGCCAAAAATAGGAGATTGACTAGCATTTTTTAAGGAAATATTGGTGAATGATTTTCCATCAAATTTATAAACTCCACTTTTAAAACCAGTAAACCACAAATCACCCAATTTATCTTGAGTAATTCCAATTATCATATCATCAGTAAAACCATTTTTACTTGAAAAGTGAGTAAGTTTGTTTTTAGCATCCAAACGTGAAACGCCGCTTGCAGTAGAAAACCAAACATTATTATTTTTATCCTCAAATAAAGTCCAGACAGTTTTGGATAATTTTGATAAATAAGGAATTTCAACAAACTTGTTTTTGTCAAATTTTAGAACTTTATTTCCATCTGTTGCAACCCAAAATTCACCATTTTTCCTTTCTAAAAATCCCCAAGCCGATGAACTAATTCCATTTCTTCTGTCATATAAAGTGAATTTTTCATCATCAAAAATATAAACTCCATGATTTGTTGCAAACCAAAGGTTTAGCTCTTTATCCTGGAAAACATCGTAACAATATCTACCTTTAAAATAATTTGTAACATTATATTTTTGATGTGAGTTGTTACTTAGCTTTTCAATTCCATCATCAGTGCCTAACCAAATTTGATTTAAATTGTCAATTTTGATAGAATAAACATTTTTTGCTTGAATATTTTCATCTTTTATTAGTTTATTATTTTTATAATGATATAATCCATCATTTGTAGCACATAAAAGTGAGCCGTCAATATTTAGCTTTAAGTCATAAATCTTAAATTTATTTTTAATGTAAATTATTTTCTTACCATTTTTCTTGAAAAGTCCTCTGTTTGTACCAATAAAAAGGGAATTGTTGTTTCCATGTTCAAATGCAAGTATTTTAAGGTTTTTTAAGAAAAAGAACTCAGAACTTTTTAGAATTGAGCCATCTTCAAAAACAGAAACGCCAAGATTTGTTCCAACTAAGAAGCGATTATTATCTTTGAAAATTGTGTAAACTGTATCACTTGACAAACCATTTGCTTTGGAGAAATTCTTGAATTTGCCGTCATCAAAAATTGAAAGTCCACCATGAGTTGCTAAAAGGAGTTTGTTATTTTGGTATAAAATTGCGGATTCTATATAATTATTTGGCAATCCATTACTTTTATCGTAATTAATCGATTTTTTGCCATCAAATTTTGAAAGACCATTTTGGGTTGTAAAATATAAAAACCCGTCTTCATTTTGGACAATTGAAGTAATAATTGCATCAGGCAAACCTTCTTTTAACGAAAAATTTCTAAAATTATAATTTTGAGCTTGCAATTGTGATAGCAAAATCAAAAAGACAATTGGTAATATTTTAGATTTGTGCATGTTCATTTTTATAATAATGATGATTTAGTAAGACAAATAAGTCATGATATCATATTTTAATTAAATAACTTAAAACTTAAAAAAATTAGAAAAATATATATCCAAATTATCTAAAAAACAAATACAATAATTTAATTTATAAGGCTCGAATTGAGTCATAATTAATGTAACCAAAGAGCATCAAAAAAGGAGTCGTTACG
>DZAZ01000117.1 GCA_022729755.1 Helicobacter cetorum
AAAAAGGAACATTATTAATAAATTTTTAATTTTAATTTTACCAATTTTCTTGTTTTGCGAAGATTCGTTTTTGACAACTTATGAGTATGGCGAAATGCTCTATAAAAACCCAAGAGGAATAGGGTGTAATCATTGTCACGGTGAGAATGGAGAAGGTCAAACAATCGCAAGATATAAAAATAAAAATAAACCAAAAGACTTAAGTGCACCTCAAATAAACCATTTAGATTACAGTGAATTTTCTATTACATTTAATAATATTGAAAAAAGCGATATTATGCCTAAGTATTTTTTAACTCAAAAAGAAATACAAACTTTATATCTATTTTTAAAGGAAAAGAATAAAAATTAATCACTTTATTATAAACATTTTAATATAATCGTCGATTACTTCAAAGCATACTTATGTTAAGGAGCTCTACAAAAATGTCTGCAAAAGAGTTGAGTAAAAATATGGAAACTATTTTCAAAGAAAACACAAATTTAAATGTAACTTACGAAAAGATAATCGAATTATTGGATAAACAACCAAATTTAACTCAAACTAAAAAAATCGTTGAGTTAGCAAAAAAATTTAATGTTACAATGATTACTGCATCAGAAAAAGCTAAATTGATGAATATTGCTGATGCTAAAAAACATGAAGAAGATAAAGCTAGACTTAGAGATAGCGAATTAGATGAAAATTTTGATTTTTTAAAAGAAAAAGAGTTACTTGAGTGGAGCAGAAGCGATTCGCCTGTTAGAATGTATTTGCGAGAAATGGGACAAATTCAACTTTTAACAAAAGATGAAGAGGTTGAAATTTCAAAGCAAATAGAAATTGGTGAAGATATTATTATCGATGCAATTTGTTCTGTTCCATACTTGATAGATTTCATTTTAGATTATAAAGAAGCACTTATTAATCGCGAACGAAGAGTAAAAGAGTTATTTAAAAGTTTTGAAGATGATAGTGAAGCCGAAGAAGATGAAGAAGAGGAAGAAGAAGTAGAGCCAGATGAGGAAGAGGCTGTAGAGAAAAAAGAGGTTGTTGTATTAACAAAAGAGGCTCAAAAAAGGGTAGAAAAAGTTTTAACAAGTTTTAAAGCATTAGAAAAAGCAAAAAAAGATTGGATGAAAGTTCTTGAAAAAGAAGAACCAGCAAGTCAAAGTGAACTTGATTTACTTCAATATCAATTAAGCTTAACTTATAAAAAGAAACTTTTAAAAGATAAATTGCTTGACCTTGGACCAACAAGTAAACTTATAAATGAGTTGGTTAAAGCTATGGAAACAGCCCTAAAAAGCGATAGTGAATTTGAAAAAGAGTTAAAAAGACTTGAGTATAAATTACCGTTATTTAACGAGCAACTTGTGATTAATCATAAAGAAATGTTGAAAAAAATTACAAGTATGGAAAAAAGCGATATTATTTCAACAGTTCCAGAAGCTACGATGGTTTCGACTTATATGGAGATAAAAAAACTTTTTCAAACAAAAGAGGCAAGTAAAAAAGGTTTTAGTCTTGAGCCAGAATCTCTAAAAGATATACTTGAACAAATCAAAAGAGGTAAAATAATAGCTGATAAAGCTAAAACTAGGATGGCAAAATCAAACTTAAGGCTTGTTGTTTCAATTGCAAAAAGATACACTAATCGTGGATTGCCATTTCTGGATTTAATTCAAGAGGGAAATATCGGACTTATGAAAGCAGTTGATAAGTTTGAATATAAAAAAGGGTATAAGTTTTCAACTTATGCAACTTGGTGGATACGACAAGCCATTTCAAGGGCGATTGCTGACCAAGCTAGAACGATTAGAATTCCAATTCATATGATTGAGACAATTAATAGAATTAATAAAATTATTAGAAAATCACTTCAAGAGACGGGTAAAGAGCCTGATGTTGAAGATATTGCATTAGAGGTTGGATTGCCTGTTGATAAAGTTAAAAATGTAATTAAAATCACAAAAGAGCCAATAAGTTTAGAAGCTCCAATTGGAAGCGATGAAGACGGAAAATTTGGGGATTTTGTAGAGGATAAAAATTCAGTTTCACCAGTTGACCACATTTTAAAGGAAGATTTAAAAAATCAAATTGATGAAGTACTTGACCAATTAAGTGAGCGAGAAAAAGCTGTTATTAGAATGCGATTTGGACTTTTAAATGATGAGAGTGATAGAACACTTGAAGAGATTGGAAAAGAACTTTCAGTTACAAGAGAGAGAGTTAGACAAATCGAATCAAGTGCAATTAAGAAATTAAAACACCCAAAAGTTGGTAGAAAGCTTAAAAATTACATAGAAGATTAAACAAGATGGAAAGTAATTTTTTAGAAAAATGGATGGAGTTTGATTACAATCCTTTTATTTTATTCTCAAGCACCGCAAAGGTGCTTAGTTTGAATGAAGAAGCACAACATTTACTTGCAAAAATTCCAAATAAAGTGATTTTTGATTTAGCTATTAGCTATGCATCTAAAAATTTTGGTTTTAACACCGTTTTTTTAGATTTAGAATTTGATAGATTTAGTTTTTTTGGAATTAGAGTTGGATATGAGGATGAAGAAAAAATCGGCATTCAACTCTATAAAAATCCACCTCTAAGACTTAAAAGTATTAATAATAGAAATATTGAAAAAAGTAATATTTATTCTTTAATAGATTTGATAATTTCGACAAATTCAATTAAGACAAAGGCAAATTTTATCAAAGAGTTTGACCCAACTTTACCTGAAATTAGAATTGACTCACATAGTTTTATAAAATTACTTGATAAAGTTTATAAACTTTTTGCAACTTCAACTCAAGTCACTACTAAACTTTACCTAAAAATCGGAGAGTTTATTAAACACGAAGATAAAAAATATAAACTTTTGATTATTGAAATAATAGGTGATAAAAAAGAGATGACAAATCAAACTGAAATAGAAAAGCTAGGAGTTAAGATAAATTCTATTATTGAATTAAAAAGTGATAGAGTTATAATGGAATTGCCATTAATGCTCGATTGATTTTAGGAGTTTTTTGTGATATATGAATGGTTATTTTTAATACTTTTTGCACTCTCTTTTGGCTCATTTTTAAATGTTTTAATCATAAGAGTTCCGAAAAATGAGAGTGTAATATTACCACATTCTCATTGTCCCAATTGTAAGCAAAAGCTCAAATACTGGCATAACATCCCCATAATATCTTATATTTTTTTGGGTGGAAAGTGTGCTTTTTGTAAGCAAAAAATTTCATTTGTCTATCCTATTATTGAATTTTTAACGATGATAATTTTTTTAACTATTTTTATAAAAATGGGATTTAATCAAAATTTATTAGAAAATAAAAATCAATTTTTAATTTCTTTAATTTTTTCTCTACTTTTAGCACTTAGTATAATTGATTTAAGATATAAAGCAATTCCGGATACTATCTCACTCTTTTCACTTTTTATCTCTTTTTTCTTATTTGAAGTAATCGAAACTTTTAGCAATATTTTGATTTTAGTTGGAGGTTTTACTCTACTTAGATTTTATGTTTCATACTTTTTAAAAAAAGAGGCAATGGGTGAGGGTGATATTATAATTGCGGGAATTATTGGTGCAACTTTGGGCATAAAGCTTGCAATAGTTGCTATATTTTTAAGCTCAATCGCTACGCATGCTTGATTAATAGCCGCATCCA
>DZAZ01000053.1 GCA_022729755.1 Helicobacter cetorum
AATAATTTAAATGCAATTGCTGATAATTTTAAAAAAATTGAAGAGTTGAATGATAAATTTTTTACTCTTTTAGATAAATAAATAAAAAGGTAAACTCAAAATGACATATACAATTCCAAGAGATGTATTTGACTTGTTACAAGAAGCTTTTGGAGATAGACAAAAAAGTGAAATTTTTGCTAAAGCGATTGAACAAGCAATACAAGCAATTGATGAAAAGGCAAAAGAGACTATTACAGAAAAAAAAGAACATTTAAAAATAGAAATTAAAGAAGATTTAAAACACGAGTTAGTAACAAGGGAATTGTTTGATGAAAGATTTAATTCTATTGATGCTAAATTTAAAACTATTGATGAAAAATTTAATGCACTAAATTTTAAACTGAATATTTTTATAACTATAGCTATCATTGCTTTGACTTTAGCAAATCCGACTTTTGCAGAGTTAATCAAAATACTATTTTTAACAAAATAAAATAAACAATGAAAATCGCAATTAGTGTAGGTGATATTAATGGTGTTGGAATTGAAATTGCCATAAAATCGCATAATATTATAAAAGAGTTGTGTGAACCGATTTACTCTATCAATGAAATTATGTTAAAAAAAGCTATTAAACTTTTAAAGGTGGAGTTTCCAAAAGATTTTATTTTAAGTGAAATTAATGGAGAGTTTGAAATAAAGCCATCTTGTGTAAATAAAGAGGCTGGTGAATTTTCTTATAACTCATTTTTGAATGCTATAAATTTAGCTAAAAATAGAGAAGTTAGTGCAATTGTCACATTGCCTATCCATAAAGAGGCTTGGGCGAAGGCTGGAATTATTTACAAAGGGCATACAGATTGTTTACGAGATATTTTCAAACAAAATGCAATTATGATGCTTGGTTGTGAAAAAATGTTTGTTGCTTTATTTAGTGAGCATATTCCATTAAAAGAGGTTGCTGGTCAAATTAAAGAAAAAGAGTTAATTGAGTTTTTATTAAATTTTTATAAAGAGGTTAAAATAGATAAAATCGCTGTTTTAGGGCTTAATCCTCATTCTGGCGATAATGGGGTTTTAGGAAGTGAAGATTTTATAATTAATAAAGCTATTAAAAAAGCAAATGAAAAGTTAAAAAAAGAGGTTTTTTATGGTGCATTTGTGCCAGATACTGCTTTTAGCAAAAAGATGAGAAAAGAGTTTAAATATTTTGTAGCGATGTATCACGACCAAGGTTTAGCACCACTAAAAGCACTCTATTTTGATGAGAGTATTAATGTAAGTTTAAATTTAGATATTATTAGAACTTCGGTTGACCACGGCACGGCATTTGACATTGCTTATAAAAATAAGGCTAAAAATTTGAGTTATATTAATGCCGTAAAAGAGGCAATTAGATTAGTAAAATTGAGAGAAATTAATGGAAATTGAGGAAGAAAATAGATGAAAATTAATATCTCTTCTAAGTGGTTATTGCTTTCGATAAATCACGATTCTCAATATTTAGCAATGATTAATAATTTTGTAAATGCTAACTTCAAAAAGACTATAAAGTTATCAGATACTACGATTATATTTCACGATAATAATGAACTTAGAAAAAAGAAACAATTACTTTTTTGGATAAGTAATGTTTATGCAAAAGTGAATAAAAATACTCTTCCATCTTTTTTAAAAACTATTGTTAGAGCTGAAGAGTTACACTTAAAAATAAAAATTATCTATTCACAAAAAAGTTTAACTCCAAATGTAATTTTAACTATAAGAAGATACTCGAACCAAAATATCGTCGTTATTAAAAGCTCACTTATGATAAGTAAAACTATGAGTCAATTCTTGAAACTTTTTTTTAAAGATTGCGATTTTTTAGATATTAATGGTTATGATATAGGAATTCATTGCGATAGTATCGAAGCGACTAAAAAGTTAAAAGAGTTAGTTTATC
Organism: Helicobacter cetorum; assembly: GCA_022729755.1. GTDB lineage: Bacteria > Campylobacterota > Campylobacteria > Campylobacterales > BB28 > BB28. The sequence continues at coordinate 1,928 of DZAZ01000053.1, forward strand.
GAAATAAAATATTGCAATTTAAAGTTGAGTGTAAATATGATTCTTATGTTAAATCACTGTTGGAAAATACCAACGAAGAACATAGAAAAAAATTAAATGAAGAGAGTTTAACTTTAGAAGTTGAAAAAGCTTTTTTAGTGCTTGGTGTATCTAAGGATGAAGAGTTTATGGTAGTGAAAAAGAGATATTTAAAATTAGCTAAAGAGTATCATCCAGATTCAGTTTTTGATAAATCAAGCGAAATTGTGCAAGCTCATACTAAAAAATTTCAAGAGATACAAGAAGCTTTTGAAAGTGTGAAACTATATTTTAAATCTGTGTAATTTAAGAGGAATATAAAATGAAAATATATGATTCAGTTAAAAAACAAAAAGTGAATTTCATTCCAATAAAAGATAATGAAGTAAAAATTTATGTTTGTGGTCCAACTGTTTATGATGATGCGCATTTAGGTCACGCGAGAAGTTCGATTGCATTTGATTTACTTAGAAGAGTTTTGATTGAGCTTAAATATAAAGTTATTTTTGTAAAAAATTTTACTGATATTGATGATAAAATCATTAAAAAAGCAAAAGAGACAAGCCAAGATTATAAAGAGTTAACAAAACATTATATAGATAGTTATTTAAGTGATATGAATAAATTAAATGTTTTAAAAGCCGATGTTGAGCCACTTGCTAGTGAAACTTTAAATGAAATGTTTAACTTAATTCAAACTCTGCTTGATAAAGATTTTGCTTATAAAATAGATAATGGGGATATTTATTTTGATACTAGTAAAGATGAAAAATATTTAAGCATTAGCAATAAAATTCAAGATGAAAATGATGTAATTCACAGAGTTGAGCTAAATTTAAATAAAAAAAATGCTCGTGATTTTGCCTTATGGAAAGCAAAAAATAAAAATGATGAAATATATTTTCATTCACCTTTTGGAGATGGCAGACCTGGTTGGCATTTAGAGTGTAGTGCGATGATTGATAAATATTTAAATGATAAAAGTCAAAATTTTGCGATTGATATTCATTGCGGCGGGGCTGATTTATTGTTTCCTCATCACGAAAATGAAGCAACTCAAAGTAGATGTGCAAATAATCAAGAGTTAGCAAAATATTGGTTGCACAATGGTTTTGTGAATATTAACGGCGAGAAAATGAGTAAATCACTTGGAAACAGTTTTTTTATCAAAAATGCCCTAAAAAATTATGATGGTGAAATATTAAGATTTTATCTTATCTCAACACATTATAGGGCTGATTTGCATTTTAATGAAGAGGATTTAATAAATGCAAAAAAAAGACTTGATAAACTCTATCGCCTCAAAAAGAGGATTTATGGAGTAGAAAAAGAACTTTGTGATAAAGATTTTGAAGATAAGTTTTTAAATAGCTTAAGAGATGATTTAAATATTTCTTTAGCACTAGCTGGTATTGAAGAGATGATAAGTGAATATAATGAAAACTTGGATAAAAATCCAAAAGATAAAACAATAAAACAAAAAATTATTTCAAATATTAAGTTAATAAGTAGAGTTTTAGGAGTTGGTGGAAAAGATGGATATCAGTATTTTCAATTAGGTGTAAGCGAAGAAGAGAAAATAAAAATAGATGAATTGATAGAAAAACGAAATGAAGCTAAAAAAGATAAAAATTATGAGTTAGCTGATATAATTAGAGGAGAGATTTTACAAATGGGCATTGAAGTTATGGATACTTCAAATGGAACACTTTGGGAGAAGGTATGAGATTATCATCAAAATATAAAGATGTAATAAAGAAGTATTTTTATGAATTTTTTAATGGTGAAATATATCTCTTTGGTTCTCGTGTAGATGATAATAAAAAAGGTGGAGATATAGATTTATATTTAGTCTTAAATGAACATTCAAATCTATTTGAAAAAAAATTAAAATTTTTATCAAGGATAAAAAAAGAGCTTGGAGAACAGAAAATCGATGTTGTCTTTAATTTAGATAGTTCAAGACTTATAGAAAAGGAAGCAAGGGAGTGGGGAATAAAACTTTAATATACAGACAAAAAGTTGAAGCTAATTTAAATGAAAGCTATAAACATTTGTTGCGACTTGAAAATGCTTTTATTGAACTTAGAAAATATTATGATTTCCCAATTACAAAAAGTATTTTTTTAAATATAATAGAAAATACTGAACATTTAGCATACAGTGACCAAATTATCTATAGATTCTCAAAACTTCAAGATTGTATGGGTGCAAAACTTTTTAAATCGGTTTTGCTTTATGAGGGTGAAAATATCAATAAACCATTTTTAGATATATTAAATCAACTTGAAACTATAGATATTATAAATGTTGATAAATGGTTTGAGTTGCGAGATTTAAGAAATGAGATAGCCCACGATTATGATGGAGATGAAGAAGAGGCAATTAATATATTAAATACTATATATAAATTAAAAGATGAATTAAAAAGTATATTAAATTCAATTGAAAAATTGCTAAATTAAGGATATTTCGATGAAAGGCATTATATTAGCAGGTGGAAGTGGAACAAGGCTTTATCCCATAACAAAAATAATATCAAAGCAACTCTTACCAATTTATGATAAACCTATGATTTATTATCCACTTTCAGTTTTAATGCTTAGTGGTATAAAAGAGATACTTATAATTTCAACTCAAACAGATATTTCAAGATTTCAAGAGTTACTAGGAGATGGAAATGATTTTGGAATAAAACTAAGTTATGCAGTGCAAAAAGAACCAAAAGGTTTAGTAGAAGCTTTTATAATAGGTGAAAAATTTATAGGAAGTGATGAAGTTTGTTTAATTTTAGGCGACAATATATTTTATGGACAAGGATTTAGCCCTCTTTTAAAAAAAGCAATTAACTTAAAAGATGGAGCATTAATTTTTGCATATCACGTTAATGACCCAAAAAGATTTGGGATAGTGGAATTTGATAAAAGCTTAAATGTAATTTCGATTGAAGAGAAACCAAAAGAGCCAAAATCAAATTATGCAGTTACAGGACTTTATTTTTATGATAATGAAGTAATAAATTTAGCAAAAAAGATAAAACCATCAAAACGAGGTGAACTTGAAATTACAGATTTAAATAAAGAGTATTTAAATAAAAATAAATTAAAAGTTGAGCTTTTAGGTCGTGGTTTTGCTTGGCTTGATACTGGAACTCACGAGAGTTTATTAGAAGCTAGTATGTTTGTTGAAACTATTGAAAAAAGACAAGGTTATAAAATAGCTTGTTTAGAGGAAATTGCTTATAAAAATGGTTGGATAGATAGAGATAGAGTTTTATTTTTAGCTAAAGAACTTGAAAAAAGTGGATATGGAAAATATCTCTTAGATTTAATAAAAAGGGAGAATTAGTTTGCAATCAATTTTAATAACGGGTGGAGCTGGATTTATTGGAAGTAATTTTATAGAGTATTTTTTGAATAAATACAAAAATTACAAAATAATTAATATAGATAAATTAACTTATGCAGGTAACTTAAATAATTTAAAAGAAGTCGAAGATAATCCAAATTATAAATTTATAAAAGGTGATATTTGTAATCGTGAATTAGTTGAATTTATATTTAATGAGTTTGATATAAAAGGCGTAATTCACTTTGCAGCCGAATCTCACGTTGATAATTCTATTAAAACACCTGAACTTTTTATAAAAACTAATGTAGCTGGAACTCATACACTTATTGATGTTGCTAAAAATTATTGGATAGATAAGCCATTTAACTATAAAAAAGAGTATGAAAATGCTAGATTTCATCATATCTCAACAGATGAAGTTTATGGAAGCTTAGGTGAAAGTGGATTATTTACTGAAGAGACTTCTTATGCCCCAAACTCACCTTATAGCGCCTCTAAAGCTAGTAGCGATATGATTGTTAGAAGTTATCATCATACTTACGGAGTAAACACAATTATTACAAATTGCTCAAACAATTATGGACCAAAACAACATAGCGAAAAGTTAATCCCAACGATTATACGAAATGCTTTAAATGGTAATTTTATCCCGATTTATGGAGATGGCAAAAATATTAGAGATTGGCTTTATGTGAGTGAGCATTGCAAAGGGATAGATTTAGCTTATCATAATGGCAAAGCTGGAGAAGTGTATAATATCGGTGGAAGAAATGAGAGAGATAATAACTATATTGCAAATAAAATTTGCGAAATATTAGATGAGATTAAGCCAAAAAGTGATAGAAAGAGTTATAAAGAACAGATTACTTATGTAGAGGATAGAGCTGGACACGATAAGCGATATGCAATCGATGCAAGTAAGATAGAAAATGAGCTTGGCTGGATTGCACAAGAGAATTTTGAGAGTGGAATTGCGAAAACTGTGGAATGGTATTTAAATAGATGTTAATAGGTAATGGATTAATTGCAAATAGTTTTAAAAGTTACTTAGAAGATAAAAATATAGTTATTTTTGCTTCTGGTGTTTCAAATTCAAATGAGATTGATATTCATAATTTTGAGAGAGAAGAAGAATTATTAAACGATACTTTATTGAAATATAGCGATTTATTAATAGTTTATTTTAGTAGTTGTAGTTTAGAAGATATGGAGTTAAAAAATACACCTTATCATAAACATAAATTAAAAATGGAAACTTTAATACAACAACACTCTAACTATTTAATTTTTAGGATTCCACAAATTGTTGGAAATGGTGGAAATAAAAATTCAATCGTTAACTTTTTAGTTGAAAACATAAAAAATAATAAAAAATTTGATATTTGGAAAAATGCTATTAGAAACTTAATAGATATAGAGGATATTTTTTTGATAGTTGATTTTATAATTAGAAATAAAATATATAAAAATGATATTATTAATATAGCTTCATCTAAAAATATAAAAATAATTGAGTTAGTACAAATCATAGAAAAAATTTTAAATCAAAAAGCAAATTATAATTTGGTTGATAAAGGCTATAGTTATAGTATAGACATTTCAAAAATTGAATCTATTATAGATGATTTAAATATCAATTTTAATAATGATTATTTTATAAAACTAATAAAAAAATATAAGGTTTAAAATTATGGAGTTATCGATTGTTATTCCTGTATATAAAAGTCAAAATATACTTCCTAAATTAGTTTTAGAACTTCAAAAAAATATAAATTTTGTCAAAGATTGGGAGTTAGTTTTAGTTAATGATTCTAGTCCTGATGAGAGCTGGGAAGTGATTAAAGAGTTAAGTTGTGAATATAAATTTATAAAAGGAATAAATTTAAGAAAAAATGCTGGACAACATAATGCAATTATGGCTGGACTTAACTATGCAAATGGTGAAGTTATTGTAATGATGGATGATGATTTACAACACTCTCCAACTTATATTAAAAATTTGTATGATGAGATTAAAAAAGGTTTTGATGTTTGTTATACAAATTTTGAAAATAAGCAACATCAAAATTGGAAAATATTAGGAAGTAAATTTAATGATTTAGTTGCAAATATTTTATTAAAAAAGCCAAAGAATTTATATTTATCTTCATTTAAATCAATATCAAAAGATATAAAAGATGAAATTATAAAATATGATGGACCATATCCATATGTAGATGGATTGATTGTATTAACTACAAATAATATTTCAACAATTAAAATTAAACATTATGCAAGAATCGATGGTGAGGGTAATTATAATTTGATTAAATCCACTTCTTTATGGCTAAAAATGGCTACAAGTTTTTCAATTTTACCACTTAGAATAGCAACAATGATGGGTGTTTTTATATCTATTATTTCATTTATATTAGGAATTTACTTTATATTTTTAAAGCTTTTTTCCAATACAGCACCAACAGGTTGGACAAGCTTAATGGTTGTAGTTTTATTTTTAGGTGGAATCCAACTTATAAGCTTAGGAATCATTGGTGAGTATTTAGGTAGAAGTTATTTAAAGCTGAATAAAAAACAACAATTTGTTGTTGGAGAAATCTTAGAATCTAAAGGTAGTAAGTGATGGAAAATTATAATTGTCCAATATGTGGTAATGAATCTAGACAAATTATGAGTTTAAAAGAGGTAGATATTTTTAGATGTAAAAGTTGTACTCATGCCTTTTCTAAAAATATTAATTTAAAAATTGAAGAGATTTATACAAAAGATTACTTTACAAAAGAACACAAAAACTTTTTTTTATATCCAGATACTAAATTATATTCACAAATATTACAATATATAAAAGAATCAAAAAAAGAAAATATTTCGATTCTTGATATAGGTTGTGGTACAGGAAATTTACTTAAATTTTTTAAACAAAATGGGTTTAATAATTTAACTGGTATTGATTTGGTTGATAATAGCGATGATGTTATAAATTTTATAAAATCAGATATTTTAAATTATGCAAATAACAATAAATATGATGTAATCATAAGTACAATGAATATAGAACATATTTTAAATTTAGATGGGTATGTAAAAAAGATAAAGGATTTTATGAAAGATGATACTTTAGTGATAATTAATACTATTGATGAGAGCTCACTAATTTATCTAATATCTAAAATTTTATATAAGTTAAATATAAAATTTGTTGCTAATAGATTATATGAACCTCATCATGTAAATCATTTTAGTTCAGCTTCACTCAAGAAACTTTTTACTAAATTTGGTTTTAAACAATTAAAATGTATTTCTAAAAATTATCCTTTAAAAGCAATAGATGTTCCAAATGGAAAATTGCAATTTATACAAAAATTAGGAGTATTTGTTATATTTGCTATTTCATATATTTTAAATATGGGAATTAGCCAAACTCAATTTTTTGTAGAAGATAAAAATTTATGAATTTAATATATTCATTTTTAAAAGTTAAATTATTAAAAAAGTTTTTAATATTCATAATCTTATTTTTTACTTTATCTTTATTATTAATACAATTTCAGCTAAATGGTCTTACAGATAATGGTTGGTATTTAAACTTAATTGCAAATTTTTTAAATTTTAAAAACTCTTACATATCTATAGATGGTGGATATAACTATTTAGGTGCCCATTTTTCACCATTTTGGATAATTTTTTCACCATTTTTATATTTTATAGAATCTCCAATAAAATTGCTTTATTTTATAAATTATTTAGGATATATGTTTTGGTTTTTAGCTAGTTTAATTATTGTTGAAAATAAAATGCAAAAAAAATTTTCAATTAAAGAACAAATCTATTTTTTTATACTTTTTTTCTCTTCAATTACAGTTTTATTTAACTATTTTTTTAATTATAATGGGATTCACGAAGTACTCTTTGCAACTCCATTTTTAACTTTATCATACTATTTTTTATTTATAAAACAAGAATATAATAAAGCTCTTTTATGGTATTTACCAACTCTATTAATAAAAGAGGAATTTTGGCTACTTTTAATATTTTTTAATATAGCTTTATTTATCTCTTCAAAAGATAAAAAATATATTTTATACTCTTTAATATCAGCAATTTTATTTTATATACTCTATTTTAAATTAATGAAAATTTTATATGGTGAAGAGGATTCAGGTTTATTATCAGGGCATTATAGTTATATTTTTGAAGCAAAATCAATTGATGAATTATTTAATTCAATTATTAATTTATCACTAATGAAGCAACGAATTGCTTTAATGTTCTCATTTTTTATACCTTTTATTTTTTTAATAAATTTTAAAAATATTACTATTAAGGATATTCTAATTCTTATTTTTTTAATTATCCCTACAATGGGGTATTGTTTCTTATCAAAACAAACACCTATGACATATTGGTTGTATGAACACTATTCTTTACCTATACTTCCAGCTATTTTTATTGCAATTATAAAGTATCCCAAAATCACTAAGTTAAGATTATTTGGATACTTAATTGCAAACTTAATTTTAGTTTTAATTGTCTTATATAATAAACAACCTTGGCAATATAAGTATTTTCAAGATGAAAAACAATTATTAAATACAATAAAACCTATCTTAGAATTAAAACATAGTGATTTTATCTTAAGTGAAGATAGAACGGGAATATATTTTAGTAATTATCAAGTTGATTATGTTGACAACATTAATTTTAGAAATAATGTAAATAAACAAGCAAAATACCTAATTTTTAACACTCGCTACTCATATTCAGCACAAAATTTAAAATTAGCAAAACCACAAATTTCACTTTCCACTTTTGATTACATAAATAATTTTCAAAACAATCTTTCAAATTATGGAATTATTTACTTAAATTACCCATTTATCGTATATGCAAAAGATAAAGATATCGAGAGTAATTTAAGCTATACCAAAGAGATGTTAGATGAGTGGGATAAACAAACAATAGAAGCTAATAACTGGTTTTAAACTTATTTATAATAGTTTCTATTTCAAATTTATTTAACAGTAAAGTTAAATATTTTCGGCAATCATTACTGTTTACACTTTCTATTAAAGTTTTTAATTTTGTGAAGTTTCCAACTAGGGCATTTTCTAATATTTTAATTTTTATATTCTCATCGATGCTTTTGCACATATTGTCATTTACAATCTCTTTATCGCTCTCTTCTTGAAGTAAAAAAAGTACTTTATCGATTAATTCACTAAATTTTAAAGGTTTAAAAATCACTTCATTAAATAAGTTATTATTTTTTGGGATTGAATTTAATACACTCGCCGTCATTCCAATAATTTTAGCTTTTAAGTCATATTTTTTAATTATTTTTGCACTTTCTACTCCATTCATTTCAGGCATTACCATATCCATAAGCACAACATCAGGCTTTTTATTTTTATAAATTTCTATCGCTTTTAAACCATTGTTTGCTTGATATGTAATAAAACCCTTTTTTGCAAATAACATTTTCAATATATCTACATTTTTAGTCTCATCATCTACGATTAAAATCGTTTTATTATTGTAATGACATAAAATTTGAACCTCTTTATTTTTTATTTCTAACGATGGTGCTAAAATAATACTAAAATAGAATTTACTTCCAAAGTGTTTTTTAGATTCAACATTTAAAAAACCATTCATCAATTCAATATTTTTTTTGCAAATTGGAAGTCCTAAACCCGTGCCTTGATAACTTGTATCCTTAGATTTATAAAAAATTTGAAATATTTGATTTAATTCGCTCTCATCAATTCCAACCCCACTATCACTCACTTCAAAGTAGTAACTATTATTATCGTTTTTGTGAATTAAAATTTTTACAAACCCTTTTTTTGTGAATTTAATAGCATTGCCAACTAAATTTAATAAAACTTGAAAGAGTTTGGCTTTATCGGCATTTATAAATATCACTTCAGGTAAATTGTGTTCAATTATTAATTCTATCGCCTTTTTTTTGGCTTCAGCTTTGAAATTATTATTTATAAAATTTATCAAATCATAAAGTGAAAAATCACTTTTATGAAGTTCCAATTTCCCAGCTTCTATTTTTGAAATATCCAAAATATCATTTATAAGTTGAAGCATATAACTTCCAGATTCAATCAATTCTTTGACATAACTTAACTGTTCTTCATCTAAGTTAGTATTTTTTAAAAGTTCAGCATAACCTAAAACTGAATTCATCGGTGTTCTAAGTTCGTGGCTCATATTTGATAAAAATATCGATTTTGCTTGACTTGCTTTTTCTGCAGCTTCTTTTGCTAAAAGTGCATCTTTTTTTTGCATCTCTTTTTCAGTTACATCACAAGCCACACCAAGAGAATAGTCCGTATTTTTAAATTTAATTAAAGAGAGTTTTATTTCAGCATTATAAACAGAATTATCCTTTCGTTTATGCAAAGTTTCTATCACAAAAGGTTCGCCATCGTATTTTAAATTTAAAAAAGTATCTTTATATTTTTTTTTAGAATAGAGTAAATCAATATCCCAAACACAAAAATTAAGCAACTCTTTATGGCTATAACCAAGCTTTTTACAAGCTGTCTCATTTACATAAACAAATTTTCCATTATAATTTGTAACAAAGAAAGACTCATTGCTTTTATCTATTATTTTTTTTAAAAAAATACTCTCTTCATTTATATCTTTTAATTCAAAAGTTTCGCTCATTTTTGTACCTTTTTAATAGATATCCCTCGCCTTTTATGTTTTCTATTAATTCATCTTCTATTTTTTTTCTCAAATCCCTCATATGCGAAGCTATCGTATTATCATTTATCTCTTTATCATCCCATATATAATCTCTTAAATTATCATAAGTTACTAAATTATTCATATTTTTAATTAATAGAGTTAAAATTTTATGTTGTACTTTTGTCAATTTTATCTCTTTATCATTTTTTAATAAAATTCTCTCATCGATATGATAATTTAAATTATTATTTAATTTCACATTTTGTAAAAATGGTTTTAAAATGTGATTAACCCTAATTTCAAGTTCAGCCAATTCAAAAGGTTTTTTCACAACATCACTCGCACCAAGTTCAAAAGCTTTTTTTATATATTCAATCGAAGTGTAAGAGCTAATAAAAACAATAGGAGTTTTAAGCTCAACATCTAAAAAATACTTTGCCACTTCAAAACCATCTATTTCAGGCACATTTATATCTAAAATAAAAATATCATACTCCTTTAAATTCGCTTCCAAAATTTCTTCACCATTTTCAAAACTATCAATTTCATACTTTTTTAATCTAAAATATCTGCAAATATGTTCCCTTAATAGATAGCTATCCTCAAGTAGTGCTATCTTCATCTATATTTCTTTAAATTTATAAATAAAAGATGTTTTATGATTATCTGTTGAATTTACATTCATTTCAATATTTTCCTCCTCGCAAATATGACAAACAATATTTAAACCTATTCCAAAATTGCCTTTTGTCAACTTATCTTTATAAATATCTTGAAATATTTCTTGTATATCCTTTATCGGCTTACCACTATTTGTAACACTAAGTTGAATAAAATTCTTAATTTTTTTGAGTTCAATATCGATAGTTGAATTCGCAAAACCATATTTTATGGCATTTGAGATAGTATTATCTATTACTCTTTGAAGTTTTGTTTTATTTATAAATATATTCACCTCTTTTCTTGGAAGTGATAATTTAAAATTCATATCTTTACTTTTAGCCACAACATCGAAATATTTCACTCTATCTTTTATTTCAAAATTTAAATTAATTTGCTCTTTTTCACTTTTGGTTTCATTTTTTTCTAAAACATAACAAATATCATCATAAACATTTTTAAGCGAACGAGCAGAAGCTTTTATATTCTCCAAATATTCACTATTTCCATATTCTAAAACTTGGAGTTCAACTCCAGTTTCAATTACACTAAGTGGAGTATAAAGCTCATCAAAAGTTTTTCTAATTAATTTAGAAAATGAGTTTAAAATAATCCCATTTGTTAAGTGAGTTTTTACTCTTGCAATTACCTCTTTTGGGTCAAATGGTTTAGTAATATAATCAACTCCACCAACTTCAAAAGCTCTTATTTTATTCTCAAGGTCATTTACTGCCGTTAAAAATATAATTGGAATTTCTTTATTTTTTTTGAGAGATATAATACTTTTACACACTTCAAAACCATCAATTTCAGGCATCAAAATATCAAGCAAAATCAAATCAGGCTCAATCTTTCCAGCTATTTCTATCGCTTTAAATCCATCTTTTGCTACAAAAATTTCATAATCATACGGCTCAAGAACTTTTTGAAGTAAGCCTAAATTTTGTACCATATCATCAACTATTAAAATTTTTGGTCTATTTTCAGGAATCACACTTCAATCCTTTTGAAAATTTTATAATCAATAATTCTACACCTTTTACTTAATCATTTACTTAAAACATAAAATAATGCAATCAAAATGAAATTTAACTCAACCACAAACACAATAAAGAAGTCTTTTCCCACAAATTTAAAGTTATTCATATCATCCCCCTAATTTTGAAATTAAACTAATTAATCTTATAATTTATTTATGCAGAAAGAGTGCAGTTTTAATAAATTATCAAGTTTTCACTTCGATTAAGCACAAAAACCATAGAGCTTAAAATTTTTATCTCGTGGAAATAACAATTTATAATTTTAGATTTTTTGTTTTAAACTGTAGCTTTGAAACGAGGGCGAAAAAAGGAAGGATGATAAAAAAAAGTGTCGGCTAAAGCCGACTTTACAAGAGAAAAAAGGCAAAAGGGAGAAAAGGACAAAGTGACTTGACAAATAATTCAATCCCAGCTATTGGCACAAGAAATTTAAATGAGATAGGAAATTACAAAAATATTTGGAGTTTTGATAAAGAGAATAATTGGACAAAACCAACAACACTTCAGCCAAAAATCGGCTATTGGATAAATTCACTTGAAGAGGAAAAAGAGGTTTATTTTGATGAAGAAGGCTATAAAATAAACTTTAACGATTTATCAGATGGTTGGCATTTGCTCGGAAGTGGCGAAAAAATAACAAATTTACATACAACTTCTGGCATTGAAGTAGTTTATACTTTTGATGGTTATCTTTCAAAATGGAGTAAAAATCCAACTACTATAAATGCTGGGCAAGGTTTTTGGGTGAAAAAAGATTAATTTTTCACTTTTTCATCTCACTTCTCCAAACTCCAATTTAATTATCAATTCATTATAATTTTAATAAATTCAGTAAATAAGGATTTTAAAATGGCTAGAAAGTTAGTAAGTTTTGATTGGGCGATGAAGCGAATTTTAAGAGAAAAGGCTAATTTTGAAATTCTGGAGGGTTTTCTCTCTGAACTTTTAAAGTTTGATATAAAAATTCAAAAAATCCTAGAAAGCGAAGCAAATCAAGATAGCGAAATTGATAAGTTTAATCGTGT
>DZAZ01000118.1 GCA_022729755.1 Helicobacter cetorum
AGATAAAACAGTGAAAATAGGAAATTCTATTATATTCTATTTAAATTGGAACTATTAATTTTATATTTTATTAGATAATTATAAATGCTTTAAAATAATACTAAATATATATGGAGGGTTGAGAGTTGCAAAAGTTTATCTATATATTACTATTTTTTGGAATTATTGGAATTGGAATATATCTTTTAGATGATAACTCATCAAATATTGTGGTAATTGAAGGAAATTATGACCAATTGCCTTTAGATATAGAGTTAAATAGAACTCAAGATGCACATTGTGGAATGATTTTGGATAGTTTAGATTTTGCAGGACAAATTGTTTCAGAAGATGGTAAAACTTGGTTTTTTCACGATATAGGCGGAGTTGCTTTGTGGTTAAAAGATAAAAAGTTAAATAATATTAGAATTTATGCTTATACTATTGATACTAAATCTTGGATTGATGCAACAGTTGCTTATTACTCAAGAGTAGAAAAGAGTCCAATGGGTTATGGATTTGGGGCTTATGAAAAAATGAAAGATGGTTTTATTGGGTTTGATGAGATGTATGAGCTTATGCTAAAAGGCGAAAATCTAATAAATCCAAAAGTTAAAAAAGCTCTTTTAGGCGAAAATTAAATGGATAGTATTAATCTTTTAACAATCATTGGAGTTGCTCTGTTTGGCTCACTTGGGCATTGCATTGGAATGTGTGGTGGAATAGTAATTGCCTACTCATCTACTAAATTAGAAAGTAGTGCAAATAAAATTTCACAAACTTTATCACATTTAGCATACAACTTTGGAAGAGTATCTACATACACATTTTTAGGTGCTATTTTTGGACTATTTGGAAGAGTAGTTTCATTAAACCACATTGCAAATGGAGTTTTGTATATTATTGCATCTATATTAATGCTATTTGTTGCACTATCTTTGGCTGGAAAATTTAAATTTCTGACATCTTTTGAATACACTCTTCAAAATAGTAATTGGTTTAAAGAAAAGTTTATAAAACTTCTAAAAGATAAAAGCTACTTTAGTTTTTATATGCTTGGAGTTTTGAATGGATTTATTCCGTGTGGTTTTGTCTATTTTTTTGCAATTGCTTCTGCTTCAACTGCTTCTCCACTGTATGGAGCATTAGTTATGTTTGTTTTTGGAATTAGCACAATTCCTACACTATTTTTAGTTGGTTTTTTAAGTGGATTTATGAGAGAAAGTAAATTTAGAGATATATTTATGAGAATATCTACTCTTTTAATTATATTTTATGCAATTTTGACTCTATATCAAGGTATAAATTTTATAATAAATCAAGATAGCTCATTACTTCATTGCCACTAATTGGAAGTTAAAACTTCCAATTAAACTTTTTTTACAAAACATGTTTTTAATACAAGATTTTTAATCTTATCATTTTTACAATCAATCTCATCATCATTAGATGTAAGTCTAATATTTTTAAACACTGTTCCTCTTTTTAAAGTTACAGAACTCCCTTTAACCTTCAAATCTTTAATCACCTGCACAGAATCGCCATCATTTAGTGTCGAACCGTTACTATCTTTTACATTACTCACATTTTCTCCTTTTTTTAATTAAATATATCCAATATTTGAAAATCCAAATTTTAAAAATCTTTTATATTTCTTGTTACAAGTATCATATTATAAACTTGAGCTGTTGAAGCTATTATATTATCAGCTAATTTTATTTTTTTGATTTCTCTATTTTTGATAGCTTGCAGTGCTATATTGTCTGATGTATCAATAATTTTAAATTTTCGTAAAAGCTTTAGAACATCATCTTTTTCATTTTTACTAAACTCAAAAGACAACACTTCTATAAACGTCAATCTTGAAATAGATAAATTATTAATATTATCTTTTAAAAAATTTGTAGCAATATTTTCACCATTTAAATGGTAAATTATAATATTTGAATCAACAAGATATTTAAATTTCTCTATCACTTCTAATATCCTCTTGCCATTTTATTGGGTCAATATTTTTAGATTTCAATATTCCTGCTGTTTTTGAAAAAATATCATCTTTTTCTCTCTTTTCATCATATGAAAAAGGCAATACCAATATTTCTACATCTCGATTTATATACTCTTTTGGTATTTGAATACTATAAAACTCACTTGTTGGCTTAATGATTTCTCTCAACATTGTGTATCCTTTTTTTAATTAGATTATAATATCTCAATCCACACTCTCTTCAAAACTATCTTTTAAACTTCTATGTGCTAACTCTTCTAATAAAACTGTTGCATAAGAGCCTTTTGGAAGTTCAAAACCAAGCTCAAACCAAGCTTCACTCTCTTTATAGTTATATGTTATATTTTCTGGAAATATCCAAGCAAATCTTCGACTTCCATCAACCACTTTTATCTCTTCATCAAAATCTTTTTCAATTACACCAGCAAAATCTGTTGCCCGTTTTGCTTTCATACCAACTAAAAGTCCTGTTGGAACAACCCCTTTATTTACAAATCGCTCTGACTCTAAAGCTAAATCTTCTACAAAAAATATTTTTCCATAAGGATAGTGATGAGCTATATCTCCATTTAAGAGTTTAAAAGGGTGATTTTGTGCTTTTAAAGCTTTGACACTTTCTCTATTTATATTATAAATTGAGCTAATTTCACTATCTGAAAAACTATCTACAATTTTTGAGAGTTTCACTCGCTCACTTAACCACAAATTAAATAGATGACTTTGATAAGCATTTATTAAAAACTCTCTTTTTTTATAGTTTCGCTCTTTTTTTATTCCGTCTAAAAGTTCTCTACCAAGCTTAAAGTTATCTCCATCTTTCCCAAATCTTTGATAACCAAAATAGTTTGGCATTCCATAACTTTTTATCATTTCCAAAGCATTTACAAGTTTTGATACTTCAATTGCATTTACTTTTTTAAGCCTTATAAAAAATCTATTACCTTTTAAATGTCCCGTTCTTAATTTATTATTATGATATGTTTGATTTAAAATTTTAAGCTCTTTAACTCCATCAATTTTCACAACTTCGCTCTCATATTTTTTAGGAATTGAGATATATTGTGAAGTTAGAGCTTTTTTATCTTTCATTCCTGCATAGCCAATATCTCGCACCTTCACTCCACTATATTGAGAAACAATATCTAACATTTCCCAAGTTGATAAACCCTTTTTTCTAATATGCAAAATTAAATGTTCGCCTTCTCCACTAAACTCATATAAAGGTATCTCATCAACAACAAAATCTCTTGGAGTTTGTGCAAAGTGAAAATCTATGTGAGAGTGAGTTAAATAGTATAATCTATCCAAAATTTTCCATCCTTATTTATAATTATTTATAATAATATAATTAAGATAAAATTTAACTTATTAGTCTGATTTGGATATGGTTTTATTGTAGATTTTATCAGAATTTAGCCCCAAAGGGGAAGAGAGATTAATATTTAAGTCTTACTAATCCGTTTGGTTTTTCAACTTTCATCTGACAAGCAAGTCTTGTTTCAGCTTTTGTGCAACACAAATTAGAGATAACTTTTTTCTCTTTATCTGTCATAGGATTTAAAAACTCTCCACCTGTAACAACATCAATTAGACAAGTTCCACACTCACCATCTCTACATCCAAA
>DZAZ01000119.1 GCA_022729755.1 Helicobacter cetorum
ATAAAAAAGTTTGGAGTAGTGGTAATGTACCTTTAGTATGTGCTTTTTATGATACAGAAATCAAAATTTTAGATTGTACCACTCCGATAAAAGATAAAAAACCTGTCTATTTAGCTACTCTTATTAATAATTTAAGTAGTACATATAAAATGTACAACGAACAGTTTGCTGTTAAGATAAAAACTGGTGCGTTTTGGGAAGATGAGGATAATAAAAATAGATTTAAGTTCAGTAATTCTGCTTATGACATTTTAATAAAATGGATAAAAGAATTGAGAAATGAATATAATCCAAATTTAGGAAGTGAAGAAAGGGCAATAATTAATAAAGTTATTGTTCAGTCAATACTAATAAAATATTTAGAAGAGAGGCAAGACGAAAAGGGCAAAAAATTATTCCACACTAAATACTTTAACCAGTTTGAAAAAGCAAAAGAATTTACTGATGTGCTTCAAAACACAAATAGTTTTATAAAATTATTAGAAGAACTTCATAAAGATTTTAATGGTAATTTATTTGAATGGAACGAAAGTGAAAAATTAATTTTAAAATCTATTAATTTAACATTATTAGGTAATGCGTTAAAAGGGTATTCTAATCCAGACAATAAAAACCAGTTAGTTTTTGAATTCATAAAATATTATGAATTTAGCTATGTTCCTGTTGAGCTTATAAGCAGATTATACGAGGAATTTTTGGGTGAAAACAAGTCAAAAAAGGGATTATACTATACACCTGCCCATTTAGCAAAATTATTAATTGACGAGGCAATGCCTCTTAAAAATTATAATAAAATTGACTTGAATAACTATAAATTACTTGACCCATCTTGTGGGTCTGGTATTTTTTTAGTTTTAGGATTTAAAAGATTAGTGCAATGGTGGAGATTGAAACAACCTGATTTTAATACAAAACCTAAAGTTAAAGATTTACATAATTTATTAAAAAAAGTTTATGGTGTAGATTTTGAAGAACAAGCAACAAAGTTAGCAGCATTTAGTCTTTGTTTAGCACTTTGTGATGAATTGTCTCCAATGCAAATTTTATCAGAATTAAGGTTTGATGATTTAACTGATTCAAATATAATTTATTCAGATTTTTTTATTGAAGAATTAAATTCTCCTGAAAACAAAGATGAAAGACAAGTATTTGAAATTCAAAAAAATAATTTCAAAAAAATAAAAAACGAAAAATTTGATTTAATTATTGGAAACCCTCCTTTTTTTAGGGGTGGTAATTTATTAAATATCAATAAAAATTTTTGGAAATGTAGATTAGAGGATTCTACAGTAATCATTCCATCAAAACAGATAGCTCTTAAGTTTCTAACAACTTCTTTTGATTATCTTAAAGAAGATGCTTTGATGTGCTTAATTCAAAAATCCGCCAATTTACTTTATAATCCAACATCTCATAATTTCAAAAAAAAATTATTTGACACTAAAAACATTGTTCAAATTTTTGACTTCACTCCTTTATATGAAAAACATTTACTTTGGGATAATGGAGCAAGAGTAGCAACATGTGCAATTTTTGCACAAAACTCTGAAATTCAGAAGTTAACCAATATTTTACATATCTTATTAAGACCTACAAAACAAACTAAAGACAGGTTAGTTTTTGAGATTGATGACTATGATTTACATTTTGTTAGCAGAAATGAGGCTATAAACAATAAATACATATGGAAAATCAATCTTTTAGGTGGAGGGAGGTTAAAATTATTAATTAATAGATTAACTGAATTTTCTAATCTTAAAAACTTTCTAAATCTCACAGATGGTCTAATTGTAGGAGAAGGAATAGGAGGAGGTAAAACACTTCCAAACTTAGCATTTACGAAAAATAAAATTTTACCCGAATTTTTAAATGATGACTATCACACCTCATATAATAATTATAAAAATAAAGAAATTTTTAATGTCCCAAATTTATTAATTAAGGAAGATACTGCATTGCCAATTACTCTAAATTATGAACAAATAAAATTCTCAAATGAGATTGTTAGCTTTTATTCTAAAAACTTAGATGTATTAGTTTCAATACAAAATTTAATTTCAGATAATAAGAATTTACTTAAATGCTTTTTAGTAGCAACAAGTGGCAAGGCTTTCATTAATAAAGATACTGTTATTACTAAAGAAGATATTATGAATATTCCTTTTCCAAAAGAGAATGAATTTTTGTTGTCAGATTTTGAGAAAAATATAGTTGCTGATGTTGTAAATTTTAATATCAATTATTTATCAAAAAGATTAAATTCAATTGCAATCAAACCAATTATTGGAGATGATAAAATAAATAGTATTTTACTTAATTATGGAGCTGAATTCAATAAAATATTAAATCCGATTTATCAAAATAATTGCAAAAAATACAGATTAAGTGATGTTGTTAGGCTTTTTGATGATACTTTTATAGCTGTAGTATTCAAATATGACGATAAGGATTTACAAACTAATTTCCATAAGGATAATTCAAAAACAGATATTTATGAGCTTTCAAATCATAATGTATCAACACATTTAAACGCAACAAGAATTATTAAAATCTATGATAAAGAAGACACTATTATTTTTATTAAACCAAATCAATATAAGTATTGGCTTTCGTTAATAGCATATAGAGATGCTGATAAATCATTTGCGACACTTTCAAAAGGAGGTTATTAATGTTGGTAGATAATATAAATAATGACGATGAAATTGTAGGTAAACATAGTTTGCCTAGTAATGCTTTGAGATTAATAATTGAATCTATTAAAAATACTTACGAAGATTTTATCAAAACGCTTGAAACACTTGAAAATAAAGAACTGAATGAAGATGGGTTTACTCAAATTTTTGTAAAGCAAAATATTGTTCATCTTCAAAAATTAAACTTTTCTTCAATGTATATAGGTGTTCAATACAGGGATATATACCATAAAACTAAAGGTATTCCAGATATTTATTATTCTTTTACTGAACAGGGAAAAGATTATGAGCCTACATTTATTATGGAAGCTAAAAGACTACCTTCTCCAAGTAAAAAAAGAGAAAAAGAATATGTTTTCGGAAAAACTCCGTTAGGAAACCCAAATGGCGGTATTGAAAGATTTAAATTAGGAAAGCATGGATTAGGTTTAAAAGAATGTGGATTATTAGCTTTTATAGAAAAAAACGATAATGAATATTGGTTAAATCAAGTTAATTTTTGGATTATTGAAATTTCTGAAAATGATTCATCTTGGAACCCTGATGAAATATTATTTAAGGATGATGTTAATTTCAAATATTTTCATTCTAACGTTTTAAGAGTCAATTCTGAATTAAAATTATATCATTTTTGGATAAAAATTAAATAACCCAACCCCAAATTTATGAGGTTGGGTAACATTCAATTCAAAAACCAAGAATAGCTGGTAGAACTATCACTTAGTGCTTTTGATACACCTGTGGCAAAACCAAAGGCATTAACTCCTCTGTCGAGAAATGTGTCAATATAAGAAGCCTTATTGCTTCCTGTTAGTAAATTGTAGAACTCCCACATATTAATGTCTCCATTAGAATTTCTACAAAAACTTTCGTCTTGGTAGTAATCTTTTGCAACTG
>DZAZ01000120.1 GCA_022729755.1 Helicobacter cetorum
CTGATTGTACCTGCCAGTGCTAAGCCGCTTGCACCCATTGGAGTGATTAAAAAAAGTGAAAAAAACATATATGCAAGGAGAGAATAAGTAGAGATTTTGGCAGCTCGCATCTGCATCTCTTTTGCATAGAGCCAGAGTAAAATGAGCTTTTGAAGTCCAAAGGGAAGGAGTCCTATCATGTACATTTGTAAAACCAAAGTCGTGGCTTTTGTATCCTCTGCATTAAAAGCACCTCGCTCAAACAAAAGCCAAGTAATCTCTTGTGCGAGGACAAATCCCATAATCGTACTTGCCGTGAGTAAAAATGCCAAAAACCAAAAGGCTTTTTTCATGTATGCGAGAGCTTTTTCTTCCTCGTTATTTTTTAGAAATCTTGCAATACGAGGAAAAAGAGCTATAGAGGTGGCAATGGCAAAGAGCGCAAGAGGGAGCTGAAAAATACGATTTGCATAATAGAGATAACTGATAGAACCACTCACTAAAAACGAAGCAAAAAAAGTATCTAAAAACCCGCTTACTTGTGCAGTAGAATTACCCCAAACGGCAGGAAAAAATTGTGAACGAAACTTTTTTGTCTCTTTTTGAATGATTTTGGATTTGACTCTGAAGTATTTGAATCCACCCAAAAGAAGTTTGCAAAAACCAAGATTATAAACAGCAATTACACTGGCAATGAGTTGCATTACTCCACCCAAAACTACACCAAAACTGAGGTAGTACACGATCTCGGTTTGGCTTTTATCTTGTATTCGTTCATTTTTGAGCCGGCGGGTTTCATTCGCCAGTATCGACTCAAACGAGAAAATATCGAGCTCAGAGCGCAAGTGGAGATGACCCAAAAACAAAAGAGAGAGAACTATTTGACAGTGCTTTTGGTGCAAGTGATATGTTTTATGGAAGAATGAATTTAATGCAATTTTCAAATTTAATGGATTATTCACTTTTTGCACAAATGAAATTTTCAGAAAAATTCAGCTCAAAATTAGAATATCATAGATTTTATGCAGATGAACCAACAAATAAATGGTTTAGCTATCAAATATCAGATATAAAAAATGATTATTATGGCGATGAGGTTGATTTAGTTACAACTTTTGATTACTCTAAAAATCTCTCATTTCAGCTAGGTCTTGGATGCTTTTTAGCAGGAAATTATATCAAAGAAGCTTCTAGTAAAAATAAAAATATTACTGATGATGATGTTTTTTCTACATTTGTTCAACTTAATTATAAATTCAAAGGATAATTTATGTTTAAACTACTTTTAACTATTTTATTTTTAGCAAATTCACTGTTTGCTTTTAGCATTGCAGCAGTTGCTGGATATAAAAAGCCAATTAGTGAAATTTCTAAACTTTATGAGAAAAAAACTGGGCAAAAAATAGAGTTAATTTTTGGAAATCAAGCACAAGTAATGGCTTCGCTTGATAAAAGCGATAATATAAAAGTTGTGGTTGGAGATATCAATCTATTTGAAAAAGCAAAATTACAACTATTAGATAAAAAGTTGCTAGGATATGGGAGTTTAGTGTTAGCTTACTCAAAAAATACTAAAATCTCTTCAATAGAGGATTTGACTAAAGATAGCATTAAAAAAATAATTTATCCCGACCCAAAAAAAGCGATTTATGGTAAAGCTACGATGGAATTTTTGAAAAATACAAAACTAGAACAAAATATTTCAACTAAACTCTTATCAGTAGCAACAGTTCCACAAATAAGTTCTTATTTAATATCTAATGAAGTTGATGTTGGATTTATCAATCTCACAAATGCACTTTCAATTAAAGATTCAATTGGAGGATTTTTGGAAATTGATGAAAAGCTTTATAATAAAATAGAGATAGTTATTTCAAAACTAAAAGGTGATAAAGAGGTAGATAAGTTTTTTGATTTTTTAAATAGTGCTGAAGTAAAAACAATACTTAAAGAAAATGGTTTAAAATAGAGATGTGTTCGATTGAATCGATTGTTTTAACAAGTAAAATTTTAATCATCGTTTCAATTTTACATCTCTTTTTTGGAGTTTTAATTGGTGCATATTTAACTTACTCAAAAGATGGAATTGCAAAAACAATTGTAGAAATATTAACAACATTTCCACTAATTTTTCCACCTATTGCAATTGGATTTTTAGCTCTGTTGATATTTGGCAAAGATGGATTTTTAGGCTCATTTTTAAAAATATTTAATATTGAAGTGATTTTTTCATTTACGGGATTAGTTATAGCTTCATTTATAGCTGGACTTCCATTAATTGTAAAACCTATTCAATCAGCACTTGAGAGTGTGCCAAAAAATGTTGTAGAAATCTCTTACACTTTTGGAAAATCAAAACTTTACACATTTTATAAAATAGAACTTCCATATATAAAATCAGCGATTATTGCAGGTGTTACTCTCTCAATTGGTCGCTCACTTGGAGAAGTTGGAATATCATTAATGCTAGGTGGAAATATAATTGGCAAAACGGAAACTATCTCACTTGCAATTTATAATGCTGTATTTGATGGAGAGTTTGGGTGTGCGATAAAACTTTCTATTACTTTAGGCTTAGTTTCTAGTATTCTTTTTTTTGTACTTAGAAAATTAAAAACAATTTAGGAGAAGAATTTGGTAATTTTTAATAGTGAAATTGAAGCTTTAATTAAAGAAGATGTGCCATATTTAGACTTAACAACCACTCTATTAAATCTACATAAAACAGATGGTATTATGAATTTTTATGCAAGAGAAGAGATGAGATTATCTTGTATTGAGGAGGCTTGTAGAGTAATTAAAATGTGTGGAGGAAGCATAGAATGTAGTTTAGAAACTGGAGTAGATGTTAGAGCTAATAAAGTGATTTTAAAAGCTAGAGGAGGTATAAACTCTTTATTATCATCTTGGAAAGTAGCACAAAATTTAATCGAATATCAAAGTGCAATCGCAACAAAAACAAGAGATTTAGTACAAAAAGCAAAAGCAATAAATCCAAAAGTTGAAATTTTAACGACTAGAAAAAGTGTACCTTTAACTAAGAAATTTTCTATAAAATCAATTTTAGCAGGTGGTGCATATCCTCATAGACTTGGACTTTCAGAAACTATTTTGATATTTTTAGAACATATGAATTTATATGGAGGAGTTGCAAAATTATTATCTGAATTTGAAACTATCAAAGAAAAAGCAGTTGAAAAAAAGGTAGGAATTGAGTTAAAAGAGATAGATTTTGCGATAGAATTTGCAAAAAAAGGGGTTGATATTATTCAATTTGATAAATTAGAAATAGAGGAAGTTTTCCATATTGTGCAACTTTTAAAAGATATAAATCCAAATATTAAAATTCTTGTAGCTGGTGGAATAAATCTTGAAAATGTAGAACAATATGCAAAAACTAAAGTCGATGGAATCGTGCTTAGTTCAATCTATTTTGCAAAACCAAAAGATGTAAGAGTCGAGATTATTTGAATGTCAAGTCTCTTATACTAATTCCCA
Source organism: Helicobacter cetorum (assembly GCA_022729755.1). Classification (GTDB taxonomy): domain Bacteria; phylum Campylobacterota; class Campylobacteria; order Campylobacterales; family BB28; genus BB28. The sequence goes on from DZAZ01000120.1 coordinate 3,478, forward strand.
CAAACAATTCAATAAGTTAACTTAACCGCAAATTTCAGAAACTTCATCCATCA
>DZAZ01000121.1 GCA_022729755.1 Helicobacter cetorum
TTTATTAAATACACTCTCTCACGATTTAAAAACCCCACTTTCCTCAATTTTGGGTTCTGTTAATTTATTGCAAAATAAAACATTAGATATTAAAACACAAACAAGTTTATTAATAGATATTGAAAATGCTACAAAAAGAATGAATAGATTGATAAGTAATTTATTAGATTCGGCTAGACTTGAGGATAAAAATGTAAATTTAAAAATGGATTGGTGCGATATTGAAGATATTTTGGGAGTGGCATTAAATGAGTTTAATGAAGATGATTTGAAATATTTACAAATTCATATGGATAACAATTTAGAACTTTTTTGGGGAAACAGTGTACTTTTAAGTCGTTTAATGGTCAATCTTTTGGATAATGCAATTAAATATTCAATAAAAAAAGAGATAAAAATAGATGTATTTGATAGTGAAAAAGAGATAAAAATAAAAGTTTATAATGATGGAAAAACAATTAAAAACGATGAGTTAAAAACTATTTTTGATAAATTTTATAGACTTGATTCTTATGGAGATATAAGTGGAAGTGGAATAGGTCTTTCAATTTGTAAAAGCATAGTAAAAGCCCATTTTGGAGAGATTAAGGCATATAATATTTTAAATGGAGTTTGTCTTGAAGTAATTTTGCCAAAAATAAATAAGCCACTTGAGTTAAAAGAGGATATGTGAAAAATATTGACTTAATAGTGATAGTAGAAGATGATGAAGCTATTAAAAAATTGCTTGATGTTTCACTTACAAAGGAGAGTTTTAAAACAATTCTTTGCAATAGCAAAAAGTTAGCATTAAGTCAAATTTCACTTTACAATCCAAATTTGATTTTAATTGATATTGGACTTCCTGATGGCGATGGTAAAGAGTTGATTTTGGAGGTTAGAAAATTTTCAAAAGTTCCAATAATGGTTATTTCGGCTAGAAGTAGTGAAAATGAAATTATTACAGCCCTTAGTTTTGGTGCAGATGATTATGTTACAAAACCATTTTCAATAGGTGAATTGATAGCTAGAGTAAAATCACTTCTTAGAAGAGACTCTTTTTATCAATTTAAAGATACAAAAGTTGTATGTGATGATTTGATTTTAGATGTGATTAATAAAGAGATTTTACTAAAAGATAATCTTTTAAAATTAACTCCAACTGAATTTAATCTTTTAAGTTATTTGATTTTAAATGCAAATAAAACTTTAACTCATCATCAAATATTAAAAGAAGTTTGGGGAGTTGGTTATCAAAATGAGATGCAATATTTAAGGAGTTATATAAATACACTTCGCAAAAAAATAGAAATAAATTCAACAAGACCAACTTATATTCGCACAGAATCAGGTATTGGTTACAGATTTTATTGCACTAAGGCAAATGTATGAATTACAAAAGTATCAAAATTATTTTTTTTAGTTATGTAAGTATCATAACAATAGGTGCATTACTTTTATTAGCACCATTTTCACATATTGGAGAGTTAAATTTTATTGATGCTTTTTTCACATCAGCTTCAGCTACTTGTGTAACGGGATTAATAGTAAAAAGTACTTCAGAAAATTTTACTTTTATTGGTGAATTAATTATTTTAGCTTTAATCCAAATCGGTGGAGTTGGATATATGAGTATGGTTACTTTAGTTTTTTTACTTATGAAAAAAGAGTTAAATATAGAAGAGAAGCGAGTTGTAAAAGAGTCACTTGGTTATCCAGATATGATTGAAATTACAAAATTTTTAAAGAGAGTTTTTAAAATCGTTTTAGCAATAGAGGGACTTGGTGCAATTATTTTAAGCATTAGATTTATGTTTGATTTTGAGCCACTTGAGGCTATTTGGTTTGGAATTTTTCACTCTATTTCAGCTTTTAATAATGCAGGATTTTCACTATTTACAGATAGCTTAATGAGTTATAAAGGCGATACTATAATAATTTTAACTCTTAGTTCTTTAGTTGTTATTGGTGGTATTGGTTATCTTGTAGTTGTTGAATTGTATCATAGAACAAAAAGACACAATTATAAACTTTCATTGCACTCAAAAACCACTTTATTAGCTTATGTCTTTTTGGTAGTCTTTGCAATGTTTTTTTTACTATCTTTAGAATGGGGTAATCAAAAAGTTTTTGGAGAGATGAACTTATATGAAAAACTTTTAAATTCACTGTTTTTATCAATCAATTTTAGAACAAGTGGATTTAATAGTATAGATATTGGTGCGCTAAGTGATGCTTCACTGTTTTTTTCAACAATTTTTATGTTTATTGGTGGTGGAGTTGGAGGAACGGCTGGAGGTATCAAGGTTACAACTTTTGTTATTTTAGTAGTAGCAATTTTATACACAATAAAAGAGAGTAACCAAGAACCTCACATCTTTAAAAGAACAATTCCAGCTAAAAGTATCAATAAAGCTTTAGCAATATTTTTTACAGCTTTATTATATGTGATGATTTCCACAATGCTTTTAACCGAAACTCAACATTTAGATTTTTTGAAAATCTTTTTTGAAGCAGTTTCAGCCTTTGCAACAGTTGGAGTTTCGACGGGAAATGGTAATATTCTTAGCTTTTCAGCACTATTTAATGATTTTGGAAAAATAGTCATTATATTTTTAATGTTAGCAGGAAGAATTGGTATTTTGGCATTTTTTATTGTATTGATTGGTAAAGCAAAAACAAAATTTATTAAATATCCAGATGGGAGGATTATAATTTGAAAACTTATGCAGTAATTGGACTTGGGAAATTTGGCTTTTATGTTGCAAAACAACTTATTGATGAGGGAATTGACATAATTGCAATTGATAATCAAGAAGATAAAATTCAAAGTATTAGTGAATTTACAGAAAATGCTTTAATACTTGATAGCACAAATATTCGTGCATTAAAAGAAGCTGGAATTGTGAATTTAGATGTAGTTATAGTTAGTATTGGTGAGAATATTGAAGCTAGTATTTTAACTGTTATGGCACTAAAAGATTTGGGAAATAAAACTGTAATAGCAAAAGCAATAAACCATATACACGGCGAAATTTTATCAAAAATTGGTGCTTTTAAAGTTATTTATCCAGAAAAATTGGCAGGTAGAAAATTAGTTAAAGATATTATTGGAAACTTAACATTTGATAAAATAGAGTTTAGCAATTCTATAAAAATTCTCAAATTATTAGTTACAAAAGCTTTAATTGGCAAATCTATTGAGGATTTAGAAAAATTAAATCCTAAAATTAAAATTATTGGATATAGAAATGATGGAAATTGGATTTTAGACTTAGATAAAGAGTATCTCTTAAAAGAACCTAATATGATAGCTTTTATAGGAAAAACCGAAGATATAGAGGAGTTTAGCTCTATGCTATAATATTTATTTTCTATTTATACCAATTACCACAAACAATTCAATAAGTTAACTTAACCTCATTCATAATATAATCGTATTGCGAAATACTTTTGATACTATCTTTTGTTATTTTATCCAAAATTTCAGAAACTTCATCCATCAAATTTTGCAAACTATTGAAAATCTTCGATTT
>DZAZ01000122.1 GCA_022729755.1 Helicobacter cetorum
ATACTCAAAAAATCGAAGCGGTATTTTTTTCTTACCAACTGAAAGCCAACGAGTTGGCCGTAAACACAGGGCGGGATTTTTCGCTCTGAACTGTTATTTGGCTGATATGCTGGTTAAATGCTCTCATGTTTCAATACGCTCCGCTACCCGACTTGTGTTTGACGGCGTGTTGCCTGTTGTGCTTATTCGTCAATTTTTTCGAATCTAAATTTTCCTCCTAAATAATATTCTTTTTTATTTTCTGTTAGGAAATTATTGTAATCTTTATTTTGTTCAAACCAGTCAAACCATATTATTTTATAATTTTCTAAGTTTTCATATCTCCAAATGTCTTTAAGAAACCTTTGAACAAATCTTGGAACCTTTATTATTTCTAAATTCTCATCATAAATGTCTTTTGGTATTTTACCCGACATATTTCTATGTTGTTTCTCGTGAAATTCAATATATTGGATATTTTCACCAACTACAAGCACAAAATCTACTGAAATTGAACTTATTGACTTTACAACACGAATATTTTCAGGAAGTTTAGATAATTCTTGTATTAATCTGTTCCTTTTTAACTTTGTTAATGTGGTATTTTGTCTTAATTTTGTAATTAAATTTACAGTATTTACTGTTCTATTTAACAAACTGATATTTAGCTCTTTATCTAAATCAATATGTTTACACCCCACATTTTCAGAAATTAAATAATCTAAAAATGTCTTCTCTTTTTTTCTACTAATATTGGTCTTATTATATATTTCAATCATTGAGTTTTTATAATATTTAAATTTCTGTATTCCTTATATAATGTGTCTGTATTTGTCTTAAATGTATTTGAATAATCCGTATATTTTTCAAGCTTATCAATATATTCTCCAATCAGCTTAAAATGATTAACATATTTCTTGTAAGTTTTTTTGTAAAATATTGTTTTAGTTAAAACTTCTGAATTATAAGTTTTATTAGAATCAATATTAAATCCTATACCTGAAGTAGTTATTGAATAGTTTGTATAGAGTAAACGGTCATGAAGATACATTGGTTTACTTCCCTTAATAATATTGATAAAATAAAATTTAAAATCAAAGTCCGCTAATTTGCTATATAATGCTTGAAGTATTTTATTAACTTTTACATCCGCCAAATCACAAATTATAAACACCTTGTATGATTGGTCTTTATGTAGATTATTCCTTAATAGAGGAATCAAATTATGTGAAATTTTTTGACCGTCTTTATCTTTAAGAATATAAGGGTCTGAAATAAAAATAAAGTTACTACTATTAGCAATAAAGTGAAATAAATTCCAATTAAACTCACACTCTCTATCTGATAAGTCAAATTCCAACTGATTATTTTTAATAAATTCTTTCAGTTTATCCGCAAAATCTGAATAAGTAAAATGTAATATAGTGCTACAATCAATTTCCTTAAACCAGTCTTTTTCCGTTTCTGTAAATACTAATGTCTGGACTGAGTTAGAATTAATAATTTCATTTTTCAAATCAGAATATGGTTGAATATTGGGGTTAATATCAGATAATTTTAATAAGATTTCACTACTTTTTATTACATTTTCAAAATCTTCATTTGTAGAGTTTATAAAAAGATTAATATTAGTATATTCCGTAAAAAGTACATATAATAATTTCCACTCTACTAAATAAGCATTATCGGAATACATTATCTCGAAATTTTCTATGAACTCTTTTTCTATAAAAATATTCATTAGTTCTGATGGCTTTTGTTTAATCGTAACAAGTCAAATTTCAAAGTAGTTGCCTCATCTATAAATCCTTTTCCAAAATCATCACTTAAACCACCATATTTGTCTATAAAAATCTCTTTTACTTGTTCCTCATCAGTTTCAATATCTTTAGGATTATTAAAGTAATATATTACAGTACTATCTGTTGAAATACTTTTATTTGCCGTTAAATACTGAATTTTTCTAATAAAATATTCACTATGAGTTTCAATGATGAAATTAATATCAAATTCTTTATGAGCATCAACTATCATTTCAGCCATTTTAGATTGAAATGAAGGGTGCAAACCTGTTTCAAGTTCTTCTATTATGTATGTTTTTGGAAATGCATATGTACTATCTACATATTTCTTTTCACTTTCATTATGTAAAGCAAATATTACATATAAAATCTGACTATAACCAAACCCATATTCAGGTAAATACTTATCATCAATTTTTATAAAGAACGTATCTGTTTCCTCATTATAACCATAACTTAATTTTTCACCTATATCAAATTCTTTTAGCCACTTTTCAGAGAACTTGTTTATTTGGCGAAATAAACCTATTTGTTTTTCTTGTTCTTGCTGATTTCTAGTTTTCTTTATATCCACTTCATATTTTAATTCACTATTAAAGTCATTAATTCTTGCTTGAATTTCATTTCTTATTAACTTATTGAATATTGTTGTTTCAATGAGTGAATATGTTCTTTTAATTTGTTCTTTAATTGTTGGAATGTAAACAATATCACTTAATGAAAGCATTTTCTTATCATTTTCAGAGAAAGCACCTTCCGGGAATGGAATTAATTTTATTATTTCGTCTTTTGTTAATTCAATATCTGTAATTTGATAAAATAAATATATCAATGAAATATACCAAGTTAAATCAAGTGTATCTTCATCAAGGTATTCATAATCTATTTTTAAGGTTTCGCAATCTAAATTATAATAAGTTGCATATATACCTTCACTTAATAGCTTTTTATATTTTAATTTTAATTCTTCAATTTTTTCCTTATCTAATTCTCCATTGTTGTTAAATCTACTATATTGTTCATACAAATCAATTTTAACAGAATGAAAGTCTTTTAAAACAGTTTCCAATTGATGTATAAAATAATTTATATTTTTTTTATTGTCAAATTCTATGCATCCAACCCTATGTTTAAAATATTCAACTATTTTTGATACATTAAATTTAATTTTGCCACCAGTCTGAGATATTACATTTTCTCCTTGTATTGAAATACCATAATCGTTTATTATTTCACCTGATGATGAAATCTCAATTTCAAACTGATAATTTTGAAAAAATTCAAAATAGAAAATTGTATTTTCATCTTTTTTATTTTTAATGAATTGATGATTCCCTAAATTATGTTCTCCATTAAAATAGTTAAAAAAAACACTACTACAACTATCCTGATTTATCTCTTTTTCATTTTCTTTTACTAAAAGCAAAGCCTTTGTAACAGAACTTTTTCCTGAATTATTTGTTCCTGTTAATATTGTAAAAGGTCTTAATTGAAAATTCTGATATTCTTTGAAAACACGAAAATTTTTCAGCCCAAAAGATGTAATTCTATCTTTTGTATTATTAGGGTATAATTCATTTAAAAGTTTTTCAAAATCTGACATTATTTATTATTTTACAGTAAGTGTGTTCTTAGCATTACAGGCAACTAGGATATAAAGCTTATGACCACTTTTCGGTTTTTGGCATTATCGGGGTT
>DZAZ01000123.1 GCA_022729755.1 Helicobacter cetorum
AAACAAACCGTATCATTATAAAATCATTGAGGTTAAATTGTGAGTTTATAACCTTTATTTACAATTCCCACAATTCTATCTGCTCCTAAAATAGAGCGAAATTTTTGGATATGATTTCGTATTGTTCCCATATTAACGGGTTTGTTTTGACACATCTCATACTCTATCATCTCATAGCTCACTATGGTATTTGCATATTGCAAAAGTAGCTCAAAAAGTTGTGCTTGATGGGTGGAGAGATTGATAGTTTCATCACTATTGACAAAAGCTTGAAGAGTATAGTCATAGCGGTAATTTTCAAATTCTACAGTTGGTTTTGTTCGATGAAAATTTTCAACTATCTTATCAAAACAAGAGATAAGTTTTTTAAATGTCACAGGTTTGATAATATAATCCTCAAGCTTTAAAGGTATCGCACACATTAGGTCATTGATTGAAGATGAAGAGGTGATTACCACAAAAAAAGTGTTGGTATCTTTTTTTCGTTTTTCTTGTATCCACTCTAAGCCATTACCATCAGGTAAAGTAATATCTACAAAGACAATATCAAGTTTTTTGGTAGAATAAATTGCATAAGCCTCTTGTATCGTGTCACACACATAGACTTTTTTAAAAAACTTCTCCAAAGTTTCTTTTATTTCTTGTCTTTCTTTTTGGTCATCTTCGATATAAAGCACACTAAATTTTTGAAATAATTCATATTTATTCATAAGGCACCTTTAAAACTATTTGAAAGCCTTTGTTTATATTATTTGCTTCTATCTTGCCTTTAAGCTCACTAATTACAAGCTCTTTTACTAAATAAAGACCCAACCCAGAGCCACTTTGTGAAGATTCGCTATAAAATGGCTCAAAGATATTTTCAATATTTTTTGTCCCACCAGCATTATCTTCTATCTTGCAAATTAAAATATTATCAACTCTTGAAATATCAACAGTGATAAGTATGTTTTTTATCTCTCTTTGTTTAGCAATTTTGGAGCTATTTTCTAAAAAATTTAAAAATATATGTCGAAAATGTCCAGAGTAGCTTTTGATTTGTATTTGAGTATTTATTTGTGTCTTTAGCTCAATATTTTGAGTAGATGAATATCTTTTAAAGTATGCAAAAGTATCTATAAAAATTTTTGAAATCTCAAAAGTGCTTTTCTCTTCTTGAGTATAAAAATAGCGAAAATCTTTCATTGTCTCATCCATATGCTCAACAACCTCTTGAATTTGGTCAATTGAGTTTTGGAGGTTTTGTTTGCTTGTCTCTTTTTGCAAAAAAAGATTTGACTGTATATTGACTATGATAGATGAGAGATAATTTAGTGGAGCTCTCCATTGATGCTCAACTCCTGCTAAAACTTTTCCAATAGTTGCAAATCGTTTTTGTTCATAAATTGTTTGTATCGCTTCTATTCGCTCATCATTTTTGTATTTTAGCTGTAATCCTAAAGCAATAGCAAAAATAAAAATCTCAAAAACAATGCCTAATTGCATAATATTAAAAATCAAATAAGGTGAAGCTTGAAAAAATCCATTTGACCACGATAAATTTAAAGCAACAATGAAAAACACAATAGACCAACCAAACATAATAATTTTTGCCAAAGGCTCTTTTTTTCTACTTAAAAATAGTATCAAGGGTATAAAAGCATAAGTTGGAATAAAGACAATTAAATCTATCAACATTGAAGTTGCTATATCTACAAAAGGAGCTACCAATAAAGCGACAGTAATTAAAATAGAAAGAATTATAAAAAATGGTTTTCTTTTTGGTTTGTACTCAAAAAACTTTACAAATGTTAGCACAAACCATAAGCTTGATATTACGACTACCGATAAATTAATACTATGCACACTTTTTAAACTATCATCTAATACAAGATAGTTGTAGAGTTGATTATTTAAAAATGTATGTATCATAAATGAGAGTGTATAAAGTCCATAAAATAGAAAACTCCACTCTTTTAACATCATGAATAAAATAAAACTTAGCACAAAAGCCATAAAACATACAACATAAATTCCCATCTCAAAAAGTAGTTTATTTAGTATAGATTTCAAAAAATCAAATCTATTGTTGTATGAATTAAATTGATAATTTGGGAGTTTCGAGTTAATTTTTAAATAAATATAATTTTTTGTTTTTGGCTCTGTAATAACAGTATAAAAAAGCGAATTATCACTATTTAAAAACTCTATTTTATTATCTTTTACAATATAAGCTTCAATTTCTTTTAGATTTGGAAATAACACAAAATAAAACTCTTTAAACTCTATCGTATCATTTTTAAACTCTTCTTTAATCCATATAACTTCACTATTTATATCTTTTCTAAAATACTCTTTTTCGCTTTTTATAAATTTATTACTATTTATAATCTGTTCAATTTTACTATCTTTTGAACTACCAAGATATTCAAAGCCAAAAACCAACAATGGAAAAATTAATAAAAAAACAGCTCTTATCATAAATTGAATTCTATCTAATCTGTATCATTATCGTATCATTGACACAAAAAACCAAACAACCAAAGGGGAATTTTGTTACCAAAACCTACTTCAATATGGTTTTTTCAAAACCTTTTTTCCTAATGATATCGCAATGATACGGTTTTGATAGAATTGTTGAATTTTAATTTTGGGGTATGAAAAAATGAAATTTAACTGTTAATGTGTGTGGGAAGTAATGTTACAAATATTACAGTTACAATTCAATAGCAATTATCCAAGCAAGAGGTGACTAATCTCTTACTTTTTTGATACTCAATATAGTGGCAAAACCACTACAATAAGCAGGATAATTACTATCTTTATGAACATTTTATTTGTTTCCTCTCATATTTCGCTCCCACCCCTACCACACCAATTTTCAGACAAAAAAAAAGGTAGGGGATTAAACCACCTACCTCGCAAAATATGTCTCGAGTTAGTCAAGCTCGAAAGGAATAATAAAATGTTCTTAGCCTTTATTATACCAAAATTTCAAATAAAAAATAAATAGGAGGAAAACAAAATGAAATTAATTAAAAGAACAAAGTTATCACTTTTAACGGCGTCTTTGCTTTTAGGATTAGAAAGTAATCTTTTTGCCACTGCTTTTACTGAAAATTTTGATTGGAGTAGTGCACCACATTCATATGCATCAGGAAATTATATAGCAGATACAGGAACAGTTAAACCAACATATGTAGAATTTACAGTAAGTAGTGCTACATTTAAAATAACAACTCTTAGTGATGGAGATGGAAGTGCTATAAGATGGTGGAATAGCTATGGTGATGGTAATACTAATTCATTAGAGTTGCAATCTGGAGGTACTACTGGTACAACAAATCCTGCAACCACAGAAAAATTCACGATTACTAAATCAGATGGTAGTGCTTGGACTTTAGGAACTCTTTGGGTTAATCAGGGTTCAAGTAATAGTGCTACTTTAGTAGGTTCTCTTAATGGCACAACAGTTGTTAC
>DZAZ01000124.1 GCA_022729755.1 Helicobacter cetorum
TTAATGAAATTACCGATATGGTGGGTGTTGATATTTCAACAATATCAAAACATTGAAACTCAATATTTTCAAGCACTTAAAACTTTAGTTAATAATACAAAAGCTAAAGTTATCTCATTTTATGGTATTAATGATATCACTATGAACAAGGATAATTTTGATGCAAATGGATGGCATTTTAAACCTAAATTTACAGAGGCAATTTTTAGTGATTTATTTACAGATACTCCAAAATATGGTATTATTTTAACAAAATACAATATCGACTCCCACCTCACAAACTTACGAAAACAAATATCTGACTATAACCTCTCAAATGCGGAGTAGATTTGTCACATCCCTTGCTATAATATCACAAATATTAATCAGAATACTCACCACCAACATAATAAAAATTATTTGACTAAAATTATAAAAATAAAAGTATGTATTGAAATTAAAAATATTTTCAAAACACCTAGTTTTAGGGCTTTTAAGAAAAAAATTCTTATACTATGAATATCTTTAAGTTTAAAATTTAAACCTTAAAAAAATTAATTAAAATACAAAATAGTATTAAAAAGCATAAAACCCATAAAATAGGGACTATTTACTTAAAGCAGTTTAATTCAACAAAAAAGAAAAAAATTATTAGTTAAAAATGTGGGTGGTGAAATCAAAATATTAAATAGATATTTTAAAAATAGATGGTGAAGTAATTAGTGAATATATGCAATAAACTCACTAATCTCCTCCAAAATAGCAATTTTTCGCTTGTATTCTTCTTTTTTCATTTCTATATTGGTAAACTCATTATATCTTATATGCTCTATATTTTCTGAAATAAAATCGTTAAATCTTACTGCTTCAGTACTCTGAACTCCTACTTCAGTCGAATTGATTAAAAATTTAATTTGCTTATCAATTGAAGTTAAAAATGTCTTATCAAGGGCAATTGCTCTAATAACGGCTTCTTCTAAAATAATTTTTAAATTTTCTATGTCTTTATTTATTTCAGCCATAACTTCTTCCCTATTTTTAGATTGTTTTACTCTCATAGCTAATTTTTCCACATTTAAATATTCACTTTTTTGTTGCTCTTTTTGGGGTGTTTCGATAATTTCATTTAACTCATCTTTTATTGAATGACAACTAGCTTTTAAAATATTTAATGTTGCTTCAGAATCGCTAATAAAATCCGAATGTTCGCTATCTTTTTGTTCTTGTACATAAAAATTGAGTTTTTCAGCACTTTTAATAATAGTTGAAAAAAGATTGCCAATTTTAGTTGGATTTAGTGTTTTTGAAGGTGAACTATTTTGATTATAAATTAATTTTTCATTTTGTTGAGTAATTATCATATTTATGAGCGATAAATTGGCTTTATAATACTTATCTAACAAGTAAAAATCTTTCTCTTCTTCCAAAAGTTTACTAACTCTATCTTCAGTTCCTAGTGGATTTAATATAAGCACATCAAATATATCTCTTGAAAATCTTTCGATTAAATAGATAAATTTATATTTATTATGAGCAATGTGTGAAGTTATATCGTAAATAAATTTTGTGCTAGTTTCTTTAATCTCGTTATAATGCCCACTATCTTTACTTATTCCTAATGCATTTACAAATGAATCTATTAATTTTTCTTGAATCTCAAACGATTTTTCATCTGTAATTTCAAGTATAATTTTCGTGAATTTCTCTAAAAATTTTCTATGAAGTATATCTCTTACATAATAGTTTAATCTTGTAATTCTAACCTCTGAACCTAAGCTATCACTTATGCTAATTTCGGCATCTTCTATCAAATTAACATCAATAAAATTAAACTCTTTTTCTATTAAATTTTTAAGTTTTTTTGTAAAAAATTGATTTGATTTTATCTCTTTTTTAAGTTCAAATTTAAATTTTTTAAGTTCATCTTTTATCTCTTTTCTAATATTACTAGAAGCTTTTTCCTGAATTCTTCTAGCCTCTTTCTCTTTTTCTTGCAAATTTTTGAATGTCTCTTCGTTTAGTGCCTCATTATCTTTTAGCACTCTATTTAATATTTCCAAAAGTTCATCATAATTTTTTTGAATTTTATTCTTTAAAATACTAAATCTATCATTTTTATAATATTTTATAAGTTCTGCCCTAATCTCTTCAATTGCCCTATCTTTGTATTCGCTATGCTCTTGTAAAAAAGCTTTTGCCGAACCAAAAAAAACTCTCTTTGCCTCGGCTATTTGATACTTTTGAGAAACTTCTTTTATTAAAATATTTTGAAGTTTTTTTATAGTTACCTCTGTTTTTTTACTTTTAAGCTCTAAAGTATCATCTGCACCAACTCCTTCAGCTTGAACTTTATCCATTTGATTACCAAAAATAAAAAGTTTTTCACTTAATTTTATTCCATCAAAATCACTCTCTTTACTCAAAACTTTTAATTGAGGAGAAGTGATATTTGGCTTATCAGCCACATTCACGACCATTATAATTGCATCAGCACTTTTAAGTCGCTCAATTGTTTGTCGCTCGTGTATTTCAGTTGGCGAGTCAAATCCTGGAACATCAAAAATTGTTGCATTTTTTAATTTTAATAATTTTGAAGAGTAAATTACAATACTTTTTACACTTCTAGGCTTGGAAGTATCCGTATCTTCTTTAATTTCTAAATTTGTATCTTTATCATATTTTTTTATATCTCGCCCTTTGATGAACTCTTTGAAATTTTCACTATTTAACTCATCTTCTTCAAATAAAATTTCACTTCCATTCAAAACAAAACCATCTCGCCACTTTAAAATGTCAATTACCTCTTCGTTTGTTTTACCCTGATGATTTTTGTATAAATTTAAGTTTTTCTCTTCAAGTGAATTAAAATAAGCCTTAAACTCCTCAATATCCATAAATTCAAAATATTGTTTCTCGGCCTCTGGATACTCTATATCCTTTAGCATAGATACAAAAATATCGTTAAATTCATCTTTATTATAAAATTGAATGATAGCTTTATCAGTGTCGCTAAATTCAAGCTTAGTTGAAGTAAAAGTACAGCGTTCAGGAGCTGAAGGTAAAACATCATTTTCTATCAAAGCATTTGCAAAAGTGCTTTTCCCAGCCTTTTCAAGCCCAACAATCGCAATCTCAAAACTATTTCTTTTTAACTTGTCAAAATAAATCCCATTTAATTCTCTAATTCTTTTAATTTTTTTTTCAACTTCGCTATTAAAAATATAATTTTTATTATCTAATACACTAACTCTATCAATCAAATCATTGCTAAGTTGCAACTTTTTAAGTAACTCTTCCCTCTCTTCGTTAAAACTCATCACAAACCCTTTTTTTTGTAATTTTAGCAAAAATTCAGTAAAGTTAAATTTATAAAAAATATACTTCTTTCAAAACTAAAAAGTTTAGATAAAATAATACTAATTCCCACAAACAATTCAATAAGTTAACTTAACCGCATTCATAATAT
>DZAZ01000054.1 GCA_022729755.1 Helicobacter cetorum
TTGACAAGCAAAAACTTCTCTTTCAAAGAACTTAAAATATCTTGAAACGATTTTTTAAAACTATCAAGACCTTCTGTTAAAAGCCCATTATAGACAATTTCTATATCAATGATTTCTTTAAGTTCATTGAAAAATCTTTCAATTTCATATTCAGCAATTGGATGTTTAAGCTCACTCTTTGGCTCTTTTATAAAAGCTTTTATCGTCTCAAGTGGTGCAGTATTTATGCTATTTTTATATAAAAGCTCATCTATATAATAAGTTGGTTTATAAACATCATCTTTTACTCCAGTTGAAGCAAATAAAGCCCTTACATTTTTATTATTAACACTCTCAATAATATTATAAATTTTAGTAGCATTATAAATTCCAACCTTTCCTTTTTCACTCAAAAGTTCATCCAATTTTCGGTCAAATCTACTTACAAAAATACTAATTACAGCTTTTGTATTTGTATTAGTTGAAATTTCTTCAAATGCTTCAAGTGATTTTTTTGCTTGAGTTGGAGAAAAGATTAAAGTAGAATTAACATTAACTCCATTTTTTACTAATTTTTTCATAGCGATAAATCCAGCATTTGTTGCAGGAACTTTTATCATAACATTAGGCATATTAAGCCTCTCATAAATACTCATCCCCTCGCTATAAGTTCCCTCACTATCATCGCACAACATTGGGTCAACTTCAATACTAATAAACCCATCATTACTACTCTCATAAAGTGGCTTTAAAATATTAGCAGCTTTTAAAATATCGCTTAAAGCCAAATTTTCATAAATTTCTTTAGCATTTTTATCTTTTAATTTTTCAATATCACTTTTATAAATACTTGATTTAAAAGCACTCTGAAATATCGCAGGATTGCTCGTCGCCCCATTTATCACACCATTTTTAATTAAATCTTTAAAAGTTGTATCTAAAAAATCTCTCTCTATATAATCACACCAAAGCGAAAAATTATTCTCAAACATAATCAAATTACCCTTTTTTTAATAGATATTATAATGAATTTTTCTATTTTTAGAATAATAAAATAAAAACTAATTAAAAATTATAACCTCAACTTCATCTCCGATTTTTTTATCCCCATCATACTCTTTAGAGATTAAAAGCCCAAAATTTTCGCCTAACATATTCGTTAAAATCGCACTACTTCCATCTTTTTTATCTTTAAAATCCACAAAATACTCATCATCTTCATAAATTATATTACAAGCTTTAAACTCCATTTTTGAGCCTCTTTTTTTAACCTCTTCTTTTAAAATCGCTTTTCGTTTTTTGTATTTAAATTTTCTATTTTGCAATTTATAAATAATCAAAAGCCCAAAAAGTAAAAATGTAACTGTGCTAGAGTAGGCAAACCCTGGAAGTGCCAAAATAAATTTTTCGCCAACTTTTACAACTTTGATGTGTTGACCTGGTTTTAAATTCACTTTTTCAAATAAAACTTCCCCTTTTTGCTTAACTACCTCTTTTACAAAATCAAAATCTCCAACACTAACTCCTCCCGTTGTTACGACTATATCGCTAGAATTTAGTGCTAAATTCAAATAATTCTCAATGCTATTTTTATCATCTTTTACAACACCCATATTTAAGGCTTCACATCCACTTTTTTTTGCAATTGCACAAATTGTATAATTATTTGAACTTCTAATTTGAGCTTGATTTGTAACTTTATCGCAAAGTCCTAAAATTTCACTTCCAGTCGAAATAACCGAAACAGTTGGTTTTTTATAAACTAAAACTTCAGCAATATTTAAACTTGCCATCACTCCAATTTCTGCAAAATTTATAACTTTACCTTTTTTGATTAAAACTTCACCTTCGATGTAATTTTCACCAACACTTCTGATACTAAAGCCTTTGTTAACCTCTTGATTAATTGTAATTTGATTGTTTTCATAGCTCACATACTCAATCGGAATGACACTATCAGCACCATTTGGAATAAGCGAACCTGTAAAAACTTTGATAGCTTCGCCACTTTGTAAATCAAACTCTTTAAAACTTCCAGCTGGTAAATTATCTATTACTTTCAATTTTTTTAAACTTTGGTCATTAAATTTTATCGCATAACCATCCATTGAAGAGGTCGGATATATTGGAGAATTCTCTTTTGCAATAATATCTTCAGCTAAAACTCGCTCAAGCGAATCTAAAATAAATTTTTTCTCAACTCCAACTGACTTAATATCCAAATCATCTATTATTTTTATTGCTTCATCAAAATTAATCATTTTTTACCTTTTTTTTCATAATTATAATAAATATGATATAATCAATCACTTTAATAAAAGGAGTGCTTATGTTTTTGAAAACAGTTGCCTTAGCTACTTTACTTGTTAGTCTATCATTTGGATTTGATAGAATTGATAAAGTTTCAATAGCTGAAAAAAATGATGGTTCTAAGTATGTTACAGTAAATGGTGCTATGAGCTCTAGCGATTTAAACCTTGAATCTAAACTAGACTTAGAGATGGATAGAATAAAAAGTGGATTTTATGGAAATGATTTTTGGCAAGAGAACTCTTTTCATACAGAAATGAAAATGATTGGAAGTGTTAATTATAAAATTGAATCAAGTTATTCAAAAGTTACACTTTATCACACGATAGATGGTGTTAGAACTCCAAAAACAGAGATAGAAAAAAGTTCTTCAAAAGCCTTTAGTGGTGGAGATGTAGTATTAAAAACTAGAGATTACACTGTAAAAAAGTAAAACTTTTTACTTTTTACTTTTTCTTCTAATTTTTTTATTTTATCCCCGCTTCTACTAAATCGTGAATATGCAAAAGCCCCTTTATTTGATTTTGCTCATTTGTAACTACAAGTACCGTAATTTTATACTCTTCCATAATTTTTATCGCATCACTTGCTAGAATATGCTTATTATCAATCGTTTTTGGATTTAGAGTTGCATACTCAATTGCACTTTTTTCGAGCGAAAAATCGGCTTTTAACATTGCTCTTCTTAAATCTCCATCACTCAAAATTGCTATTAATCTTTCATTCTCATCAACAATTAAAGCACACCCTAATCTACCGTTTGTAATAGTTAAAATAGCCTCTTTTAGAGAAATATTTTTATTTATAATTGGTAAATTAATTTTTCTCATTAAATCAATCACTTTGATAAAAAGCTTTTTACCCAAAGTTCCACCAGGGTGAAATGAAGCAAAATCTTCTCTTGCAAAATTTCTTTTTTTCATAAGACAGATAGCCAAAGCATCGCCCAATGCTAAAGTTAAAGTAGTTGAGCTTGTTGGTGCAATATTTAATGGACAAGCTTCAGAATTTACCTTAGTAGAGATAAATACATCAGCATAAGAGCTTAAAGTTGAATTTATATCAGATGAAATGGCAATCAATGGTACTTCAAATCTTTTGATATGCGGCAACATTTTAATTAACTCTTCACTCTCTCCTGAATAACTAATAGCCAAAATTGCATCATTTTCGCTTATCATTCCCAAATCACCGTGCATAGCTTCGGTTGGATGTAAAAAAAAGCTACTTGTTCCAGTTGATGCAAAAGTTGCAGCTATTTTTGCACCAATTAAGCCAGACTTTCCAACTCCCGTTACAATCAATTTACCTTTAATTTTATAAATCAATTCAACCGCTTTTTCTATTTCACTTCCTAAAGTTACACTAGCTCTCTCAAGTTCACTCGCTTCAGTTATTAAAACCTCTTTTGCTATATCTATAAAGTTCATTTTTAATCTATTGAAGTAATTTCATAACATTTTGGCTAACTTGATTTGATTGGCTCATCGCAAAACTTCCACTTTGTGAAAGTAAATTACCTTTATTAAAGTTCGCCACCTCTTTTGCAAAATCTAAATCTCTAATAAAAGATTCGCTACTTTTTGCATTTATTTGAGTACTTGAAATATTATTTACAGTTGAAACTAATTGATTTTGAACTGACCCTAAATCGGCTCTAATGCTATCTAAAAATGCTTGTGCATTATCAGCCAACTCCATTACAGCCATCGCACCTCTCATTGTCGTTATTCCCGTACCAATATCTTGATTATACCCCTCAACATTAGCATTTTCAAAAGCCCCAATTGCTTGAGCAACACCCGAACTTATAGCTCCTCTTACATTAGATAAGTTCATAACTGTTTCAGCTACACTAGCTCCTGCACTAAATCCAGCCCCAATTCCTGTTGCACTTACTATAATATCCTTAGAACCAGCTCTAGTTAGTGTAAGTCTTCCATAATGCTCTAAACTTGTTGCACTAAATCCTCCAACTGTATCAAGATTTCCACCAGCTAAAACAATTCCTCTTCCATCTAAACTTCTTAAGTTTAAATTTCCCCTAACATCGATATAAGCCTCAACTCCCGTCTTATCTTTTACATCATTAATTGCATTTACTAATTTTCCATCTCTATCATTTGCTTGAATGTCTTGAATATCGCCAATAACCGTATTATTTATGGTAAGTGCTGAAATTGTATTATTATTTCCAACTATTGAATTTTGTGCCGTCATAACAACTGACCAACTAGCCTTAACTCCACCTAAGTTATCTGAATTTTTATTAATAACATTCGCTAATTGCGATATTCCCGTATTTGGAGTTGAACCAATCGTTACACTCTCAAGTGACATATCATTCTTTCCATCAACCGCACTAAAAGTTAAACTAACTGTTCCAGCTGCTGTTATAGCTTCGCCTGTTTCAAATCTAGTTTCACCTATTTTATTTGCATAAGTTGCTGGAATTGAAGCTTTTACACTCTCATTAGAATAAGCTCCAATTTGAAACTCTTTATTACTAAAAGCTCCTGCTAGTAAATTTTTACCGTTAAAACTTGTAGTAAATGCGATATTATCAAGCTCTTCAAGTAATCTTACAACATCAGATTGAAGTGCTTTTCTAGTTTCAAATGTTTGACCATCTTGAGCCGATTGAACTGCTTTTACTTTGATAACATCAGTAATTTTAATTTGTTCATCCATCGCTTTGTCGGCTATTTGGACAATCCCAATTGCATCATTTACATTTCTAATAGATTGACCTAGTGAATTTGCTTGATTTCTAAGCCCGTCAGCTATCATTAATCCACTACTATCATCGGCCGCTTTATTAATTCTTTCGCCACTACTTAATTTTTCTAAAGATTCACTTACTTCTCTACTAACTTTAACCCCGTCTTTGTGAGAATTTAATGCAGATACATTTGTAGTAATCATAAATCCCATAAGTACTCCTTTATTTTTTTTAATAAATTCTTTAATTAACAAAAAAGCAAAAACTATTCCATTTTGTTAAGTTAAAAAATGTATAATTTTGGCAAGATTTTTGCTTATTGAGAAAAAATATAAAATTTAAAATTAATGTAATGCTAATAAAGGACAATTTATGGATATTAGAGAAGAGTTTTTAAGCTATTTTAAAAGCAAAACTCATAAAGCTTATGAGAGTATGCCTCTTGTACCTGATGATGCGAGTTTACTTTTTACAAATTCGGGAATGGTACAGTTTAAGGATGTTTTTACGGCAAAAATTCCAATCCCGCAAAATCCAACAGCTACAAGCTGTCAATTATGCCTTAGAGCAGGTGGAAAACATAATGACCTTGAAAATGTTGGTTACACTTCAAGACACCACACACTCTTTGAGATGTTAGGAAATTTTAGTTTTGGAGATTATTTTAAGGCTGAAGCGATTGATTTTGCTTGGGAATTTGTAACTGAAAG
Source organism: Helicobacter cetorum (assembly GCA_022729755.1). Lineage (GTDB taxonomy): Bacteria > Campylobacterota > Campylobacteria > Campylobacterales > BB28 > BB28. Next base: position 5,722 of record DZAZ01000054.1, read on the forward strand.
ATTAGAGTTACCAAAAGAGAAACTTTGGGTAACAATTCACGAAAGCGACGATGAAGCATTTAATCTTTGGCAAAAGCATATTTCACCTGATAAAATAAAAAAATTTGGCGATAAAGATAATTTTTGGCAAATGGGTGACACTGGAGCTTGTGGACCTTGTAGCGAAATTTTTTATGACCAAGGCGAAGTGCATTTTAACTCAAGTGAAGATTATTTAGGTGGAGATGGAGATAGATTTTTAGAGATTTGGAATTTAGTTTTTATGCAATATGAAAGGGATAGTAACGGAGTTTTACATCCACTTCCAAAACCCTCAATTGATACAGGAATGGGACTTGAGCGAATAACTGCAATCAAAGAGGGAGTTTTAAGTAATTTTGATAGTTCGCTTTTTATGCCTATAATTCGTGAAGTAGAAGAGTTAGTTAAAAAAGAGTATAGCTACAAAAGTGGAGCTAGTTTTCGAGTAATCGCTGACCACATTAGAGCGGTTAGTTTTTTACTTGCTCAAGGAGTTAATTTTGACCGAGAAGGGCGAGGTTATGTGCTTAGACGAATTTTACGACGAGCGGTAAGACACGGCTATTTGCTTGGATTAAAAGAGCCATTTTTATATAAATTAGTCGATAGATTAGCAGATATTATGAGACATTATAGCTATCTTGAAGAGAAAAAAGAGGTCATAAAATCTCAAATTCAAATGGAAGAGGAGCGATTTTTCGCTACAATCGAGAGTGGAATGGAGCTTTTTTCAGCTGAATTAACTAATACAAAAGAGATTTTTAGTGGCGAAATAGCTTTTAAGCTTTACGATACTTACGGCTTTCCGCTTGATTTGACTGAAGATATGCTAAGAGACAAAAATTTAAAAGTTGATAATGCAAAATTTACTGAATTAATGGCTAAACAAAAAGCAAGAGCCAAAGCTAACTGGAAAGGAAGTGGAAGTGAAGCTAAAGAGGGCGATTTTAAAACTTTAATCGATAAATTTGGCATAAATGAATTTATCGGTTATGCAAATACTTCATCTAACTCAAAAATCTTAGCTTTGCTTGATAGCGATTTAAATGAAGTTAGTGAGTTAAAAGCAAATGAGAGTGGATGGGTAATGTTTGATAAAACTCCATTTTATGCTGAAAGTGGAGGACAAGCTGGAGATATAGGAAACATTAATCAAAAAGCAAAAGTAATTGATACTAAAAAGTTTTTTGGGCTTAATTTATCTCAAATTGAGACTATAGAAAATTTAAAAGTAAATGAGAATGCTGATTTAATCGTAGATAATTCAAGATTTGAAATTGCAAAACATCATTCAGCTACTCATATTTTACATTCAGGTCTTAGAAAAATTTTAGGTGAGCATATTTCACAAGCTGGAAGTTTGGTTGAAGCAAACAGATTGCGATTTGATTTTTCTCATCCAAAAAGCCTAGCTAACGAAGAGATTGAGCAAATTGAGAAATTTGTAAATGATGTTGTTAGTAGAAATATTTTAAGTGAAATTAAAGAGATGGCAATTGAAGAGGCTAAACAAAAAGGAGCAATGGCACTTTTTAGCGAAAAATATGGCGATATTGTGCGAGTTGTAAGCTTTGGCGATGTTAGTTGTGAGCTTTGTGGTGGAACTCATTTAAATTCAACTAGCGAAATTGGAAGTTTTTTTATAATTAAAGAATCTGGAGTTAGTGCTGGAGTTAGACGAATTGAAGCAATTTGTGGAGCGAGTGCTTATAAATATGCTAAAGAGAGTTTAAATTTAATCACAAAAGCCCAAAGTGAGCTAAAAAACAGAGATATTTTACTTGGCATTAATAGATTAAAAGAGAGTGTAAAAAGCTTAAAAGATGAGTTGAATAAAGCCACTTCAGGTAAAAAACAAGACTTAAACCAAACTATGATAAATGGTGTAAAAGTTGTAGTTGATGTGATTGAAGCTGGAGAAATTAAAAATATCATTGATGAGCTTAAAAATCAAAATGAGTCGATTGCTATAATGCTATTTCAGGCAAGTGGTGAAAAAGTTTTAATTGCAAGTGGAGTTAAAAATGCTAACATCAAAGCTGGAGAGTGGGTTAAAAATATTGCTCCGATTTTAGGCGGAGGCGGAGGCGGAAGAGATGATTTCGCTCAAGCTGGTGGAAAAGATAGCTCAAAAATTAATGAAGCCTTAAGCAAAGCATTAGAGTTTGTAAAAACTAAGATTTAAATTATTATATTGTAGCTGATTCAATATGAATTTTATCGTCCTTTTTATTTTCTTGTCTTTCTCTTTCTTTTTCTTTTTCTACCTCCATTTCGTTTTTTTCTTCTTTTTTCGTTATATATTCAACTTCAGTAGTTTCAGGGTCTATAAATTTAGTTAAAGATTTTTTAAATTTAAGTATTACAGTTCCTGTTGGTCCATTTCGCTGTTTACCGATGATTATTTCGGCTTCTTCTTCATCTTTATATTTATATTTACTATCATAAGTCTCCCCTTTTTTCTTGGCTTCTGAGACTTTTTCTTGCTCATCTTTATGTTTATAAACATCTTCGCGATAAACAAACATAATTAAATCTGCATCTTGCTCAATCGCTCCAGACTCCCTTAAATCGCTCAACATCGGTCGTTTATCAGACCTTGACTCAAGTCCCCTATTTAATTGAGAAAGTGCAATAATAGGGATTTCAAGTTCTCTTGCAAGCATTTTTAAACCTCGACTTATTTCGCTAACTTCAAGATGTCGGTCTTTTGCACCCGTTCCACTCATAAGTTGAAGATAATCGATAATCGCAAGTTTTACTTCAGGATGTTTACTTTTTAACTTTCTAAGTTTTCCTTTTAATTGATTGATATTTAATGAACCATAATCATCAATAAAAAGCTTTTTGTTTGCAATATTCTCACTCGCTCTTGAAAGTCTGTCCCAATCGTGGTCTTGTAGGTTTCCGATAGTTAAATCTTGCAAAGAAAAATCTGTATGCGCACTCAAAAGTCTAAGCATCAATTGTTCAGCCGACATTTCTAGCGAAAAAAATGCAACTCCTTCATCTCTTTTTATCGCTTGAAGTGCGATATTTAGGACGAAAGAAGTATTATGAGTAACCGTCATATCTTCAAGTAAAAATAGTTTATTACCATCAATTTCAAAACCATAGTAATCATCAACTTTATCAAATTCAACTTTTATTCCTGTTTGGTTCCAACTTCTATTACAACTCCACTCTTTAGCCTTTTTTCTCTTAACTTTAACTGGAATTTTATCCACATCTCCAAAAAATCTAACTCTATAAACATCACATTCATAATTTATATTTTTAATTTTTGCTTTTTTTGAAATGAGTGAAGTTCTAAAACCTAAACTATCACACAAAAATTTTATCTGCTTTGCTAAATTTTCATTTTTTTGAGTTATCTCATAGCCATTACACTGTTTATCATAATGTCCATCGCTATCAATTAAACCCGCAAGAAGTTCTAATCTATTTTTGGTTGAATTGATTAAAAAGTTTTTTGGAATGTGTTTATTATTTAATAAATTTAAATCGTTTAAAATTTTTTGAAGAGAAAATTTTTTTGGATTTCCTCCTTGCTTAGCTGTTGTAATACTATACATTGGACATTTATTTTCTTTTAAATTTTCTCTAACTTCTAAATTTAAAGCTTTTGCATAATAATTTAAATATTCAATAACTTCGATATCTTTAGTTGCAATTGAAACATTTGAGCTTGTTCCATCTCCCAACCAAATCCCTAAAAAATATGGTTCAATTTCTAAATCTTGTTCTTGAAATTCGACTGCAACTTTATAGCCTTTGTAGTTTGATTTAAATTTATCAGATTTTTGCAAATAATCTCTAACTGAAATATTTAAAATATCCCCATTTATATGTTTTCCCTCATTTCGGCTTCTTTTAAGTGATAAAATATGACTTTCATTTACTCTATAATCAATTCCTTTATTTTGTCTTATAAAATACATTTTTTCTTGACCTCTAGCAATTCCTAAAACTTTTCGAGGAGTTGAATTATCACCCATTAAAAGCTCACCAACTTTTATATCTTCCACATTTTTAAGCTCACCATCAAACATTAAAACTTTTGTGCCTTTTCCTAAGCATTTCCCCATCGCCGGCCTTGCTGCGATGATAACTAAATCTCCCTCTTTAAAACCCGCTGTTTTGCGATTTAAACTCATAAAACCAGTATCAAGTCCTGCTAAAATAGAATTTCCTCTATCTTTTAATGCTTTTATTTGTGCAAGTGTTGAAATTAAAACTTTTTTTGTATCTTTAAAATCGCTCTCTGTACTATCTTGAGAAATGGCATAAATTGCACTTTGAAGCTCTTCTAAAAGTACATCGTTTGGCTTTTCTTCAATCACACCTTTTTGAATACTATTTGCAAGTTTTGAAATATTTCTTTTTGTAGCTTTATCTTTTAAATCTTTTAAATATGGAGTTAAATTTGCGATAGGGGTTGTCGCAACTATTTCGATAATCGCTTCTTCATCAAATTCATTGCCCATCTGTTTTTTTAAAAAATCAACACTTAATGGGTCATCTTTTGTGTTTAATTGTTCAAATGCTGAAAAGATTTTTTTATGTGCCATATGATAAAAGTCGTTTGCTTTTAAAATTTCACTCACATCTTCGTAAACTTCTGGATTAAATAAAATTGCACTTAAGATTGAACGTTCTATACTTAAATCATAAATTTCTTTCAAATATTCACCTTTTTTAATTCTATTGTAAAAACTGCCCCAACATCGCTATTTGAGACATAAATTCTACCTTTCATACTATTTTCAATAATAATTTTACTCATATAAAGTCCAACCCCCGTTCCACTCGCTGTTTTTGTAGTGAAATATGGATTAAAAATTTTATCTATTATCTCTTTTGGCACTCCTCCACCATTATCGCTTATTTCTATATTTAAATACTCATTTTCATAAGTTTTAATTTCAATAAATCCAATAAATCCATCTTGAGTTTTTTGTTTTTCCAAAATCGCATCTTTTGAATTATTTAAAATATTTAAAATCACTTGTTTAAACTCATTTTTAAATCCATTTATTTTAAAATTATTAAGTTTATTTATAGTTATATCGATATTGTGAAATTTAAGTTGTGCCGATAAAATCGAAGCTATATCTTCAATAACATCAACGATAAAAAACAGTTCTTCCTCTTTAGTTGGTTTGAAAAAATCCCTAAAAACATCAATTGTATTTGACATAAAATTTATCTGTTTCATAGCTTTAGTTTGAATGTCATTAATTTCATTTTCGCCTAAAATTGCTCTTTTGTACATAAATTTTATCTTTTGGACGATAATTCCAAGTGCATTAAGTGGTTGTCTCCATTGATGAGCAATTGCTCCAACCATTTCGCCCATTTCAGCCATTTTTGCCTGTTGAATTAAAAGTTTTTCTTTTAATTTTGCTTCCTCTTCAAGTCGCTTTTTTTCGCTAATATCTCTAATCACAACATAAATTAAGTTTTTTTCAGAATTTAGTAATTTAACTTGTAATTCAGCATCAAAAGTTTTACCATTTGCCTTAAGATGTACCCACTCAAATTTTATAAAGCCTTTTTCAATTGCTTGTTTAATAAATTTTTCAACCTCATCAATTGATTTTATTCCATTTAATTGATAAGTTGGCGAAAGCTCATGCGGAGTTTTACCGATAATATCTACTTTATCCTCATAACCAAAAATTTTAACCGCTGAATTATTGCAATTGATAAATTTAGAATTTTCAATAACCATAATTCCATCGGCTGAATTTTCAAATAAAAATTGATAATTTTCCTCACTTTTAATTCGTCTTTGTATATTTATAAATAGATAAATCAAAAGTGTAATTAAAATTATGATTATAAAACTAATCGCCAATATTTCGGTTTTATACTCTTTATATATAGATGTTGGTTCATTTTTAATAATTGAATTATTTGGAAGTAAATTAAAATTTATATTAAATCTATCCAACTCTCTATAATCAAAAATCGCTTGATTAACTCCCTCTTTTTTGACTTTAATACTATTTATATCCTCGCCACTGAAAACTCTTTTTGCAATTTTTGCAGCTTCATTCCCTTGAGAATATCCATCAATTACATAACCACCAATAATTCGACTTTGAATATTAAATTCAAGTAAGCAATAAAATGGAATTTTAGAAGAACGAGCTATCAATTCGCCAGTTTTTTCGTAAGTGTAGTATTTACCATCTCTATCTTTGTAATAAACTCCAAGCAAAATAATTGTATCTTTATCTAATTTTGAAATATTCTCTTTTAACTCTTCTAAACTCCAATTTTGTGCATAAATAAAATTTATTTTATTTTCAAAAATTTTAACATTATTTTGTATTGTTTTTTCCCAAGCTCTGCCAGTTTCAGTGTAATCATTAATAATAAAAATATTTTTAACTTTTGGATGAACTTTTAAAATAAAATTGATGTTAGAAACTACATCAAAAATTTCTGCTACACCTGTAAAATTTTTTAATCCCTCAATTTGAACATCCTCAAAATCATTAACTCCACAAAACACAACAGGAGTTTTTGAGTGAAAAACTTCATCTCTATTTTCTCTCAAAAAATCATAAGCATTATTATCTGAACTTATAATTATATCAAATTTAACTTTTTCATATTTAAATTTATAAATCTCTTTTAACTTTTCAAAATACTCCTTCGATTTATTTCTTTTTGTGTCCATATTTTCAATATAAAAAATAACTTCATCATTTTTAAACTCATCTTCAATTCCTTTAGTTACATCTTTAACCCAATTCATCGATTGTTCGTATGAATTTAAAATTAAAATATATTTATCTTGTGCATTCAAAATTGAAAATAAACACAAAATAGAGACTACGATTTTTACCATTTAAACTCTTTTTTTAATCTCTTCTTCAACTTCAACTAAAAATCGCTCAACAAGTTTATCTTCTTTTAATTTAGCAACAACTTCACCTTTTTTGATAATCAATCCACTTCCCTTTCCATAAGCAATCGCCACATCAGCGTGTTTAGCTTCACCAATAGCATTCACAACACACCCCATAACAGACACATCAAGCGGAGTTTTTATGTGTTTTGTTTTGGCTTTAATTATCTCAACTGCACTAACTAAATCAGCCTCAAGCCTAGAACAAGTCGGACACGAAATTATATTTAATCCCTCTTTTATAATTCCTAAACTTTTAAGAATTTCTTTAGCCACTTCAATTTCTCGCTCAAGCTCCCCAGTTATAGAAACTCTCATCGTATCGCCAATTCCATCAAACAATAGAGTTCCTAGTGCGATTGAGCTTCGGATGGAAGATTGAAAAAAAGTCCCAGCCTCCGTAACTCCTAGATGAAATGGATAATCAACCAATGGACGAAGAGTTTTATAAGCTTCAACCGTTCGCAAAACATCACTAGCTTTAAGTGAAATTTTAATATCAAAAAATCCTAAATCTTCTAAATATTTTATATTATAAAGTGCTGATTGCACCATCCCTTCAGAAGTTTGACCATATTTTAACTCAAATTGTTTCTCTAAACTTCCAGAATTTACTCCTATTCTAATAGGTAAATTCCTCTGCTTACAAGCTTTTACAATTTCAGCCACTCGCTTTTTATCGCCAATATTTCCAGGATTTATTCTAATTCCATCAACCACTTCGGCTGAAATTAAAGCTAATTTATAATTAAAGTGGATATCAGCAATAATAGGGAGTTTTGTATTAGCTTTTATCTCTTTTAGAGCTTTTGCATCTTCAATTTCAGGCACACTAACTCTCACAATATCAGCTCCAGCAAAATGAAGTCGATTAATTTGCTCAATCGTTGCTTTAGCATCTTTTGTTTTAGAGTAAGTCATCGATTGAACACTAATTGGAGTATCTCCACCAACAGCTACATTTCCAACAAAAATTTTTTTAGTTTTAAATCTGTTTATCATTTTCTTTAGCCTATTTAAATTTTTAAAAAAAAATGTCTCAATATCAACTTTATACAACTTTGGTTTTTTATTAAACCAGCTTTTTAAACACTCAATTGGAGTTTTACGATTTATCCCTGAATGATTGATGTGATGGTTATAATTATACACATAATTCATTATACTATGCTTCAATTCGCCCTTACTTTCGAACTTTATCCTATCAAGCACATTTTCAGTAATTTTGCCATTCATTCGCTCCACCATTCCGTTAGTTTTTGGAGTGTAAGGTGCACTCAAGCGATGTTCAATCTCATTTTCGCTACAAGTTTTATCAA
>DZAZ01000125.1 GCA_022729755.1 Helicobacter cetorum
CTTTGAGCTAAGAGTGTAGCTGTAACTATTGAAATATTTTTAAATCTATTATACATGTTTTTTTCCTTTTAAAAGTTTTCTTCTATTATATAAAATAGAAATCCCAAAAAAATCCCAAAATGAAAATTTGTATGAAATTTATGAAAATTTGTGATTATGTATTGACATTTAGTATGCATTGTTATAAAATATTTTAAAAAAGAGATGTATGTATTTTGATTGGAATGAAGAAAAAAATCGAGAGATAAAAAAAGATAGAGGTGTTTGCTTTGAGGATTTTATTCAAGCTCTTGAAGATGACAGAGTTATTGATATAATTGAACATCACGATAAAGCAAAATATCCAAATCAGAAATTATTTATAGTAGAGTTAAATGGTTATATTCACTATGTACCATTTGTGCAAGATGAGAAGAGATATTTTTTAAAAAATATAATACCAAGTCGCAAACTAAATAAAGTTTATAAAAAAAGAGAGGTAAAACAGTGATTAATTATACAAAAGATGAAGAAGAGTTATTAGATGATATAGATTTAGAAAACTATAAGAGTGTCTCTAACTTAAAAGATGAACTTTCAAAAGCAAAACAGGCTGGAAAAAATACAACAGCAAAAACAAAAAATATAAATATTAGAGTTAGTGAGGCTGATATTTTAAAACTCAAATCAAAAAGTATAGAGGTTGGAATTCCTTATCAAACTATCATAAATGCTTTAATTCATAATTATGCTACAGATAAATTAAAGTTGATTTTATAAATGTTAGAGGAAACGATAGATATGAAAAGTCTCAATGAGTTATAATCATACCAATTGACATTGGAACTCATGATGATGTCTATTAATGAAAAATTAAACTTATTAAAAAATTTAGTTGTGCTTTTAGCTGATGATGATGAGCTGATTTTAAATTCAACTTCTCCTGTTTTTGAGAGATTTTTTAATAAAACTTTTTTAGCAAAAGATGGTAAAGAAGCGATTGAAATATTTAATAATAATTGTATAGATATATGCTTTTTGGATATTAAAATGCCATTTTTTAGTGGAATTGATATTGCAAAATATCTGAAATCCAAAAATAGTAAAATTCCAATAGTAATCCTTACAAATCATAGAGAACCAAATGAGTTAATTGAGATTATAAATTTAAATATAACTCTATTTTTATTAAAACCTCTAAATTATGATAAGTTGCAACAAGCATTTTTAGTTTGTGTAGATAAATTGATGGAATCAAATCTTTTAAAACAGAAAATTAATGAGTGTTTGGAGTATGATTTTTTATCTAAAAAGATTTTAAGAAATGGAGAAGAGATTAATCTTAGCAAAAAAGAGATAGATTTATTTGAATTGTTACTAAAAAATAGAGGCAAACTAATAACTAATGAGTGCATTAATGATGTGATTTGGGATAATGAGATGACAACACAAGCTCTTAGAAATATGATACTTAGATTGAGACAAAAAATAGGCGATAAAGTTATAGTTAATGTCCAAAGTTTGGGATACATAATACCATGAAAGCCATTTTTTATATTCTATTTTTATATTCTATTTTATTTGGAAATGATATAAGCATTAAATCTTTATACTATATAGATAGAGATGCTAATTTAACTATAAGTGAAATTTTAGAGTTTGATAAATTTCAAGCGATAGATGATAATTATTTAGGTTATATAAGTGGAAATGTTTGGATTAAAATAGAGTTAAAAAATAGCTCAAATGTGAATAAATCTTTTATATTAAAAAATGATAGACATATTGTTTTTGAGCTTGATGCTTACATATTTTCTGATAATAAACTCCAAAATAGTTATTTTATGGGTGCTACGAGAGAGTTAGAAAATAGATTAATTGCCCATAGAATTAATTTAATTCCAATTGATTTAAAACCATTGGAAACAAAAACCGTTTTTGTGCGAATAAATAGTAAAGCTCCAATTTATATTGAGTGGGAAGTTGTAAATTTATCACAATTTTCAAAAGAGAGCCTAAAAGTATCCACATTTTGGGGAATGTATGGAGGACTGATTTTAGCTCTGATGATTTATAATTTAATGATATTTTTTGCACTCAAACAGATTGAATATTTCTATTATGTTTGTATATCATTTTTCTTATTTGCCTTACAATATGCTTCAAGTGGAACATTTTATGTTTTAGATTTTGGTTTAAATTTAAATTTTTTAATTTATAGCACTTGGTTTTCTGGACCTCTTTCAGCTATTTTTTTACTACTTTTTGCAAATAGCTTTTTCAAAATGAGCAATACAATGCCAAAAGTTAGACTTTTTTTAATATTTTTAATTACAGGCTCTTCTATTTTTATAGTTATTTTTACAATGGGACTATTTGAAGATAAATTTTTAGCCTTTTATGACTATTTTTCAATTTTTTCAATAGTAGCACTAATTTTTCTTTTGATAGTTTCAATTTATGCTCTAAAACTAAAACTTCAAGGTGCAATTTACTATTTTTTAGGTCAAGGAGTGCTTGTTAGCTCACTAATATTTATAATAGCTTTGCATACAGGATTTATAAAATTAAACTCTACCTTACTTCTGATTTCGCCCTTAGCTTCACTTTTTGATATGATACTTTTATCTATGGCTTTGGGTGAAAAGATAAAACTGTTAGAAAAAGAGAGACAAAAAAATCAATTAACACTCTTTGCAAATGCAAGATTTATCTCAATTGGTCAAGCTATTGCAAATATAACTCATCAATGGAAAACACCACTTTCACAAGCTGGAACTTTAGTGATGAGAATAGATGATATTGTAAGACATGAAAAAGATAATTTGGCAAATTTTTTAAAACCAATAGTCGATAAATTACAATCAATCATAGATTTTATGGCAAATACAACTTATGAAATAACCGATTTTTATCAAACTGAACAAGAAAAAATAGAGTTTTCAATTAATAAAGAGATAAAAAATGTATTAGCTATTTTAAGTGGGAAAACTGATTTTATTTTTGCAAAAATTGAAATAAATCAAAGTGAAGAGATTTTTATAAAAAGTTATCGATATGCTTTTGCTAATACAATTATGATTATAGTTGATAATGCTCTCGATATTTTAAAAGAGAGAAAAATTGAAAATCCAAAAATAAAAATATCACTTTTTAGAGATAGTGACAATATTTATGTTGTAGTGACTGATAATGGTGGAGGAGTTGAAATTGAGCCAATTGAGTCAATTTTTGATATATTTGTAAGTTCCAAAAATAGTGGATTGGGATTAGCACTTGCTAAAAATTTAGTTGAAAATAGAATGGGTGGAACTATCAAAGTAAAAAATATCCCAAATGGAGCTGAATTTACACTTTTATTAATAAATGAGAAAAGTTAGAGCAAAAGCTCTAAAACCTAATCTCACTTATATCTTTCA
>DZAZ01000126.1:0-1366 GCA_022729755.1 Helicobacter cetorum
TGCATGATTTTTATTCGTACCGTCACCAAGTTGACCATATTGATTATCTCCGAAACAATAAACTTCTTTATCTTTTGTTAAAATACATGTATGACTTCCGCCCGTTGCAATTTGAACAGCATTATTAATATTTTTTACTTTTGTTTGAACTGATTTATTTGTATTCGTACCATCACCAAGTTGACCATATTGATTATCTCCGAAACAATTAACAGTTCCGTCATACTTCAAAATACAAGTGTGACTTCCTCCTGATGATACTTTAACATCAAAAGGAAAACAATTGTTTTCAAAAGTATTATAATTTGGTAAACATTCCCAATTACAATTTTGAGGTTTGCTCCAACCAACATTTGTTGTGTAATAAATCGGAACTTTTACATTAATTTGATTTGCCGATTCAGGAGGAATAATAGAAGCACAATCAACTTGTTTTCCATGAATACATGTTTTTCCGTCTTCAGATAAATAGTCTTTATCACATTCCCATGTACAATCTTTTGTTTTACTCCATCCGAGTTTTGAATTGTAGATGGATAAATATAACTTTTCAACCAAATGACTGTTTTCGGGATGAGGAATATCACTGCACATTGCCATTTTAGCATTTATACAAGTTTTTCCATCATCAGAATAATAATTTTTATCACATTCCCATTTACATTCTTCAGGTTTACTCCATTTTCTTGTGTCGGATGAATAATTTATTTCAACATTTTGAGGAACCAAATGACTGTTTTTCGGAAATTTTGCAAATTGACATAATGTTGTTTTTGAATGAATACAAGTAAATCCGTTTTCCGAAACATAATCTTCTTCGCATTCCCAAGCACAAACAGGTGCTTTTTCCCAGCCTCCGCCAGTTGTATATTTAATTGTTATTTCTTTATCAATTTGTTTTGCATTTTTAGGAGGTTTAATTGATTCACATGAAACTTTTTTCCTGTTTATACATTGGCTTTTATCATCATTTAATGTGTAATTAAAATTACATTGCCATTCACAATCTTTTGGTGTTTCCCAAGAATTATTAATATAATTAATTGTTACATTTTTTTTATTTAATGAAGCATTTTCGGGAAAATCAACAGAATTACAAGTAATTTGTTTTGAATTTATACAAAAACCCTCTTCAAGCACATAACCTTCATTACAACTCCATTTACAAGTATCGGTAGCAGACCAGCCCTTACCGGATTTATAATTTACTGTAACTCTGATTCTGTTTTGAGTTGCATTTTTCGGTGTTATTACTTCAATACAATTTACTTCTTTTTCATTTATGCAACTTTTTTTATCATCACTTAAAACATGATTTTCATCACATTCCCAATCACAATCTTTCGGTTCACTCCAAACTCCGTTT
>DZAZ01000126.1:1466-3362 GCA_022729755.1 Helicobacter cetorum
TTTATCATTTTTGTGTTTGGTTGTAACAATATCGGAGCACAATTTACTTCTTTTTCATTTATGCAGCTTTTTTTGTCATCACTTAAAATATGATTTTCATCACATTCCCAATCACAATCTTTCGGTTCACTCCAAACTCCGTTTGTATAATTTATTTTCACATTCTTTTTAACGAAATTTGTACTTTCGGGTTTATTTCCTTCTTTACACTCAACTTGTTTTGAGTTTATACATTTATCATTTTCAAGTATAAAACCTGCTTCACATTCCCATTTGCAACTTTCGGGTTTATTCCATTTTGTGTCTTTTGAATAATTTATTGTTACTTTTTCTTTTATCATTTTTGTGTTTGGTTGTAACAATATCGGAGCACAATTTACTTCTTTTTGATTTATACAACTTTTTTTGTCATCACTTAAAATATGATTTTCATCACATTCCTGAGTTTTTTGAAATTGACTTAATACAACAAAACTTACTAAGAAAAAAAACAACATATATTTAATCATAAATGCTCCAAAACATACCAATCAAGTAATTGTTTACCACAAAATGCAATCAAAGTCCAGAATTCTCAATGAAAAAAATTTGCTAAAAACAATAATAAATGTTATTATTTAATGTTAGGTTTTGTTTTGTAAGAAGAAAAATGAATATATTTCAAATATTTACTTTTATTATAATATTTTCGGGGCAACCTATTGATACTGAAAAGATGAAAATCAAAGATATTGAACCCGATAAAGAGTTTTTTAATAACCTTCAGGAAATCAAAGACAAACTTGAAGAAAAAGAAGATTCTGTTGAAGGTCAAAAAGCATCGCTTGAAGAGTTGAAAAAAGAAATTATGGGAATGCAAAAGGAAATAGAAGGTATTCAAATTGTTATTAACGACAAAATAAAATCATTTTCAACTGTTGAATCGGATAAAGTTAATTTGGAAGTTGCAAGATTAACAAGAATTTTTGAAACAATGAAATCAAAAAACATTGCAAAAATAGTTGAAGAAACCGATGAATCGTTGGTAATTGCGGTTTTTACAAAATTAAAAGAGCAAAAAGTGGGTGAAATAATGAAATATTTAACACCCCAAAAAGCCGCCAAATTGAGTGAATTATTAACACTTTGGAAACAAAAATACGAACTTGCAAAGAAAATAAAAGATATTACCGATACAAAAAAAGAAACAGAAAACAAAAAATAATAAAAAAATCAGCATTAAAATCCGAAATTTGAAGTTTTAACTTAAAGTTATCAGGTAAAACGTTAAAACCTGAAGTTTTTAAGATTTTCTTTGAAATTTTAAACTTTTCATCATTTCGGGTGACGTTTTATCCAAGAAATGGCAGATATATGAATCTGCCATTTCAATTGATATTTCTTTTCACAACAACTGTAACAATTATTTTCTGTATGGGTTGATTCACATATCAACCCTGATTTACAAGTATTTAATTTCACAGTAACTGAGAATATTATTTTTTTTGCGTTTTAATGTAATATATTGATAATTTTGAGATAATATGCTATATTCAATCGTGTATTTTTTGGTAATTAATGCAATTATCCGAACATCATATTATAAATTATTAAGTGTAATATTATGCGATATTTCAGATTTTTTCTTTTCACTGTTTTAAATGCAGCTGTGTTTTTCACATTTTATGATTGGTATTCACTTTACTATTACTATTATTTTACATCTGAAATAATTTTCATTCCCGAACTTCCGTATTTATTTATTTATCTTCCGATTTTTTTATTTCAACTGATGTACCAATCTTTATTACTTTATGAGTTGTTATTTAAAAAATTTATAACATCAAAAGTAAATTATGCATTTGCTGTTCCGATTGTTTGGGGAATTATTTCATTAGGAAGCAAATATTATGATAA
>DZAZ01000127.1 GCA_022729755.1 Helicobacter cetorum
CTTAATATCGGATTTGCAATTGAAACTGTAGGTATGCTATGGTTTGCGATAACAGAGTAATAAAAATAGGTAGAATGATTTAAATACAAATAAAAGATAAATTAATATGTTAAACTAAAATGGGAGAGATAAGTCAATCTATAAAAGTGAATGGACTTCGTATAAACGCTTTATTAGATAGTGGTGCAACAGAAAATTATTTATCAGAATCAGTAGCAAAACGACTTAAATTACCAATAGGTAAGAAATATCAATTTAAAGGGATAGATGGTATAAGGAACACAGGTTATATTTCATACATAACTACTGAGATTATGCATAGAGCAGGTTCAACAAGAGTAATAATAACAAATATCTTACCACAGGATGGTTATGATATAATTTTAGGTCAAACATTTTTACAAGACAATGAAATAATTTTAAACTTTAAAAAAGATAAATTTAGATTTAGTAAACATCAGCCACAAATAAGGAGAATTGGTAGAATATGAAACTCAACTATAAGATAATTGGTCTTGGAATAATACTTTTATTAGTATTATTTATACTAACAGCATTAATATTTCAAGAGACTACTGTTCAAAATAAAGTAGTTTATTCTGATGATGGCGATGAGATATATGTTGAGTTACAGCAACCAAATTTCTTTGCAAGAGTAATTAATTTCATTCAAGGCATATTTAGTAATCAGTTTTCAATTTACACAACAGAAACTTATGCAACAAAAGGTGTCCCAACAACTATTTACATTAATGGTAAGGTAGATTTGACTAATTGTAAAATAACATCTGAATCAATTAAATTATATGACGGTTATCCAAATGGTAATTTAGTTAAAACATGGAACATGGGTTTTACACCAGTTTCATTACAACAATATAATTATCAGATTCAATATACATTCCCTAATGCACAGGAATATTATATCATTCAAGATTTAATTGGAACTTTATATTATCCATACTATGGATATTGTACAGTCCCTACTAAAACAACTAAAGCTTACTGTGACAGTATAGCAAGTGGTTGCCCTTCATCATTAACAACATGTAGTTCAAGAATTACTACTGAACCAATTAAATGTTACAGTCAGGATAGATTCTTTTTAGTAAAAGAACCAGTAGTAACATCTTGTCCTTCAGCTTATTGTGATAGTTGGAAAACTACAGGAACAATATCAGGTGGAATTACAAGAGAAAAAGTATGTTATACATATAGTTCAGCACCAGATTGCACAAAGTCATCAACAGTAACTAAACAAACAGTTTGTGACGATGGTTATAAATTAGTTGGTAGTAGTTGTGAGAAAATAGCTACTCAAGTAACTTGTTATCAATGTGCAAACGCACAGGTAACATCACAAATATTTGAAAATAGTTGTGCAAGTGGTTGGTCATTGACTCAACCAACTAATTGTCAGAATGTTCAAACTGAAGTAACTTGTTACAAATGTGATGGTCAAAATACAGTATCTCAACAATTCACAGGTATCTGTGGAAGTGGATGGGAAATACAACCACCAAATTGTGAGATAGAACCACCAATAACATGTAGTGGTATTGAAAGTTTCTTTGACTACAAGAATTGTCAGACAAAATCATACATAACTTTAGGTGTTTTAATATCATTTGTAATAGGATTAATAATGTTTTTCCCAAAAGGTAAGAAATAAAATGAGTAAAATAGAAGATTTGTTTGGATTTATTTTATTTTCTATATTAATTTTAACAATAACAATCATAGGTGCATTTGTATGATAAATTGGAAATCTTATTTCAAGAAAGACATAGAGAACAAATATAAATTAATGATAAATGAATATAGTCAATACGAGAATACAGATAATATTGATTATCTACAACAGGCAGGAAATAAATTATTCAATATAGTTAAAAATTATTTACAGGTAAAATACAATAAACGAATGGGAACATATAATGAACTAAAATTATTGGTTAGAAACAATAAAAATAATTATGAATTATTACTTGAATCTGCACAATTGCGTTATTTTTTTTATAATGGTGAACTTCAAATGCAACGAGACGAAGCCGAACATTTTTACAAAAAAGTCTTACAAAAAATAAATAGCAGACTTAAAATAGGTGTATCTAAATGAAAAAATCACATAAAATACTATTTTGGTCAGTAATCTTAATCTTAGCTATTATAGGTTCATACTTTGGTGGTCTATTTTCTATAATTAGTTTTGGTGACTGGCGAGATAACGAAGATTATATGACAACTACAGGTGATATAGCTTTATACTATAATACACCAATATCAGAAAGAACAACAATGGCAGATGATTTTAGGTCTAATTTATTTTGGGATGTAAAAGCAATAGGTGAAACATCATACTCAGATACAGGTGCAAAAACAAATACATATTTAGGTTTTCCAGTTACAATTAAATCTAAAAACTATGAAACAATAAATGGTAAACAATATATGTTGGCTAATTATGAAATAACATATAATGGTGTAACTAAAAAGGTATATAATAATAGAGGAACAAATAATATAAATGATGTAGTTCAAAATTCTTTAACTTATGAACCTTCAAATAATAGATGGGCTTTATGGTCACGTTCAACAGGTTTAACAACATATCCAGATTTAGGATTTGAGACAGAAATTTCTTTTGATAATGGTCAGTTAGTATTTTACACTCCAAAAAGTTATAGTGGTGATGGTTGTGCTGTAAGATTATATAATTTTGCCGACAATTCATGTGGTGATTCTAAGTTATACGTTAAATTCCAACCACAAATAACAATAGACGAAATCAGTATTGATAGATTAATTAACGAACCAGGATTTAATAAAACAGTAATAACAATTACAAATAATTTTGGTGACTTTGATGGTGTATTAAGATTTAAGGTAGATTTTACAGCTTTAAGTGGTAATACTGAAACATTAGAAGTAGACCAAGAAGTAAAGATATTAAAAGGAACACATGATTATTATGTTGAATCAGCATCATTTTTAATCACTGCTAATAAAGTAACAGTTGATATATATTCAATACAACAAGATTATCAATATGTAATTGGTTCTAAATCAAGCACAGGAAGTAACTTTTTATTTACAGATTACCAGAAATTTTATTCATTAAAACAACCACCTAAGATAGTTTTAGATTCACAAGGAAATATTATTCAAACTGTTGCAGGTAGGAACGATTTACTTAAAATTTCATCGGCGTGTGAAAGATATGAAAAACCATACCCAAGTTCAGCTTCAACTTATTGTTATCAATCATTTAAGGTTAAGAAATTAGTTGTTAGTAAAGAGGACACATCTTTAGGTGAAATACTCACAGGTTTACAATTAGAACTTAAAGAAAAGATAGAGA
>DZAZ01000008.1 GCA_022729755.1 Helicobacter cetorum
TACCAGTTGGCTTTTTATGGGCATTATTAAATCTATCAGTAAATTCTTTGCCGTTGTTTGTCAGCACTTTTTTTATCTCAAACGGATAAAATTTTATCATATTTTCCAAAAAAGCATTCGCGATTTTGCCATTTTACAACTGTCGATACCGTAATATTAAACTTTTCTGTCAACTCAACTTATGTCAAGTTTTCAAGATTATCGTAAATTCACTTCCTAATCACATAATTCTTGATATTATAGTGAGGGATGTGATACTTTTTTTCTATCATTTAAAACCCACTTTTAAACATTCCTATGCCTATTAAAATTAATAAAACACCTCCAATTATTTCGATAGCTCTAAAATATCTTTTTATCTTAATAAATAGTGCTAAAGCTTTACTTGTTAGAATTGCTGAAAGTAAAAATGGAATTGCCAAGCCCAGTGCATAAATAATCATTAATGTTAAACTTTTAATCTCTTCTTGAGCACCCATTGAAATGATTGCCGTAAAGATGGGACCAACACAAGGTGTCCAACCAAGTGCAAATGAAACTCCAAGTAAAAATGGTGAAATTGTATGTAAAATTTTAGCCCAACAACTATCTTGTTTTTTATCTAAAGCTCCAAAATCTGCTCTAGCTTCATAATTTAAAAATTTTATGCTAATAATTCCCATTAAATGAAGTCCAAAAATAATAATTATCGTTCCTGCCAAATATTTAACCCACTCATAAGCAAAAACATCTTCTATTAAATTTGCCATTGAAGCACCTAAAAGTATAAATATCACACTAAAACCCGCGATAAATAAAAGCGAAGCTTCGATAACTTTTACTCTACTTTTGAGAGTTAAATTCTCATCGGTCAATTGTTTGATTGAAAGCCCTGAAACATACGATAAATAAGCTGGTATCAAAGCCAAAACACAAGGACTAAAAAAAGTCAAAACTCCTGCCAAAAAACTAGCGATATAAGGTGCATTTTTAAATAGTGCAATTAATGTATCTTCCATATTTCTCCTTTTAGTTAAATCTCTTTTATTTTGATATTATACTCATTTACAAAAATTAAATATCCATAAATATTCTCTATGTTTTTAATAGATTTTAAAGCTTTTTTATACTCTATTACTTGCTCTTCGTAAGCTAGTGAATTTTCACTTGAAGTTTTATAATCTATTATGTAAATTGCACTCTCTTTTTCCACCATTAAATCGAGCCTTTTAAGCTCTTTTTTATAAGAAAATGGCAACTCTTTATAAATTTTGCCACCAATTAAATTTTTAAATTTTTCGTGTTCAATTGTGTTTTTTACTATTTTATAAATTGTTTCTATTTTTTCATTTAAATAAACACCAAATTTATTATTAGTCTTCTCTTTTGCTAAATCAAGCGAATTTACATCAAAATCTATTAAATTTTCAAACATATAGTGAGTTGCTAATCCAAACTTCATAGCTTCAATATCATTTGGTTGATATTGTTGCTCTTCGTTTATAATATCGCTTTGTCTTCCGTAATTTTGTAAATTAATTTCAAAAGCTTTTTTTGATATTTCAATCTCTTTTTCTTGTTCATAAATCAAAAGTTCACCAAAAGTTTTACTTTCTAAATTTAAAATATTAAATTCACTCTTTTCTTTTGCAATAATAAAAAGCGAATCTTCTGCCCTTGTAAGTGCCACATAAAGGGTATTTAGAGTATCTATTATTTTTTCTTTTTCCTCTTTTTCAATAACTTTCATATAATCATCATCCACACTAGAGCGATACTTAAATTTATATTTAATACTTTTTAATTTCACATTTTCATAATCGAACATAATTAAATTTTTATCGTAATTTTTACCCCCCATTCTATCCATAACTATTAAGTGTTTAAACTCCAAACCTTTCGATTTATGAATAGTCATCACTGTAATACCATTTTTTATTTTTGTAGCCATCGATGCACCTAAAACATCAATTTCATAAACAAACTCATTTAAATCTTTGTATTTAAATGAAACTTCAATGAATTTTAAAATATTCTCATCAAAAATACCGTAATCATCTGCAATTTGTTTAACTATTTCAATAGGCTTTACAAGTAAATTATAATTTGTAAAAGTTAACTCTTCAGATGGATTTTTGCCAATTAGTGCTAAAAAGTTAGATTTATAAATATTCTCTTTAAAATATAAATATTTTATAAAATTTATAATAGCCATTACACTTGCTTGATTTTTTAATTTTGAAGTGGTTTCAGTCACGATTTTCACCCCATCTATATTATCTTCCAAAAACTCTTTAATAGTTAAAATATCACTATTTTTAAAAGCAAGTATCGTGATATCTGTCTCTTTTACTCCAGTTAAAAGCAATTTTTTAACTACATATTTAAGTGATTGAAGATACTCTTCACTTTTAACAATTTCTACATAACCACCTTTATTTAGCTCTAAATTTGCTTTTTGGTCTTGATAATTTTCTATTTTATTTTTAAAAACTTCATTTATAAAATTTACAATTACTTCCTTACTTCGGTAATTTGTATTTAAATTTTCAACTCCAAAATCATATTTTTTTATCAAAAAATCAAACAATTCTCGTCTTCCTCCACGAAATCGATAAATTGATTGTTTTGTATCTCCAACATAAAAAAATGTTCGCTCTTCACTCGCTCTAATCTCTTCGATAATTGGCTCAAGTATTTTAAATTGAACCACACTTGTATCTTGAAACTCATCAATTAAAATGTGCGAAATTTGGCTATCCAATCTAAAATATAAAAATTGATTTTCGATTTTACCTCGCAATAAATCATAAGTTAAATTTGTAACATCATCAAAACTTAACTCATTTTTTGAAAATTTATAATTTAATCTATGTTTTTTAAAAATTTCATATATATCAAATAATCTTTTAAGAGTTTCATTCTCATTTGCAATAAAATACTCTTTTAATAAGCTTTTTAAATTAATGAAAACTTCCTCTATTTCGTCATTTTGCAACTCTTTTTTCTTAAAATCTCCATACTCTCTTAAACTATTTTTGCTTAACCAAGTTTCTGATTTTTTAAAAAACTCTTTAATATTATTAAATTCAAGTGCATTAAAACCTCTATTAGAAATTTTTGGATGATTTTGATAAAAATCTTTAATTTTAAAAGCTTCAGATAAAACTCTCTCTTGCAAATTTTCAATTGAATTCATCGCTTCAAAACGAACTTTTGGAAGTTCTTTATCTTTTTGATAAAAAAGCTCAAATAAATGAAAAAGTTCTCGCAAACCCTTCTCTTGATGATGCGAAAACTCTATTACAGATTTAAGCTCATCTTCGTTAAGTGATTTTAAAAATACTCGTTTAATAAATTCTCGTCTATCATCTTTAATCGAAAAATCGTTATTAATCCCAACATACCAACAAAAATTTCTTAAAACTTTATTTAAAAATTTATCAATAGTCATAATTTTTATATCACTAATTAAAAAATTCTTAAAAAGTAACTCTTTTTTTTCTAATAACTCTTTTTGAGGTTTATTTAAATTTTTTGAAATTCTCTCTAAATAATTTCTATACTTATCTTCATTTTTATCTAAATTTTTAATGACATCAAAAATCCTCATTTTCATCTCATTACTAGCTTTATTTGTAAAAGTAAGAGTTAAAATCTCTTCACTTTTTGCCCCCATAAAAAGCAAGGAAATATATCTAATAACTAAATTAAAAGTTTTACCACTTCCAGCGCTAGCTTTTAGAGCTAAAAACCTATCCATAAAACTCCCTTATTTTTCCAAATCATAAATAACATCTATTACAAAACTCAAATGTCTATTTTCATCTGTAAAATCTGCTATTAACTCATTTTTTAATTCTTTTTCTATCATTTTTATTTTAGAAATTACTATATGTTTTAACTTATTTAGCTTATTTTGTGCTATATCAAAAACCTCTTCTTCATCTATGCCAAAATATTGATGAATTAAAACATTTCTAAAATTTACTATCTCTCTTTTACTTTTATCAAATAATCCAGTATCTATTAAGTTTTTTGTTGCTTCACCTATAATTTCAAACTCTCTTACCACACTATCCCAAGCCATATAGTTATATTTAAGCTCACTAGCATCATTAAAGTTTTTACAAGTTTCTTCTATTTTTGCAATAGCTATCAAAATATCAAATAAAAATAGCTCCTTTACTCTAGGCATAAATCATCTCTTTTTCAACTCTTTTTTTTAAAAAATTTCTCATAGTATCAAAATATCCAATATCTACACTTTTTTGAAATTGCTCTTCTAAATAATATTTTGCTCTTACACGATTAAAATAATCTTTTTTATCTATTTCTATGATTGCTAAATCTATATCGCTATCCTCTCTTGCTTCATCTTTTGCATAGCTTCCAAAGAGTGCTACTTTTTTGATACCAAATCTATCATAAAGCTCTTTTTGATGTTCTCTTAAAAAGTCTAATATCTCGATTTTTGTCACTCTTTTTTCCTAAGTTTTTTTTATTTTTTCTCTGGCAATCTACAAAAACTATCGCTATCGGCTATCAACTCTTCTATTAATCTAACTGCATCGTATTTGCATTTTAAATATTTTGCGATGATTTCAACATCTATTTTTGCATTACCTAAACAACTTGTAGCACCAGGAGATGGTGTCATATTAAAATTAAGTCCACGACCAGTTTGGATACTAGCTTCGCCTAAGATTAATCTTTTAGCTATTTTATCAATCACTTGAGGTCTAAGTCCTCCTGCATTTTTTGCATAAGTCAAGTCTGAATATTTAAGTGAAGGAATGATTTTTCTAGCATTTAATAAAAATAAATACTTACCTAAAATTGGAGCTTCGTATAAAATATTTATAAAAATATATTTCATAATATCACTATTTTTAAATAAACTCCACAAAACTTCAGCCACATTTTTATCAAAACTAAAACTTTCTAAAAACTCAAAAAAAGTTCCACTTGCAAATCGCTCAAGCCTCATCATTGGAAGTGCTGTTGGTCCAAAACGCATCTTATCATCAAACATTATATCAGGGTCACCGTGAACCGCTGCAAAAGGTAATTTTTCATTTTGAATTGTATAAACTTTGCTTTTTAATAATTCAAGTGGAGCATAATAAAAACTTCCAGCTATTGGCAATGCTGAATATTTTAAACCATAGCCCATTTTATGAGCTAAATATAAACTGTGAGCTCCAGCATTTACAACTACAAATTTAGCAAATAAATTCCCTTTATCTGTTTTAATAGTGTAAATTCCGTCATCATTTCGCTTCATATCTTCAACTTTTGTATTTAAGTGAACATCGCACTCTTTATCTGTGTTTTTTTTAGCATTTTGTACAAAAGAGTTTGCAAGTTTTCCAAAATCTATTGCTGAATATTGCTCATCTGTTCCCATTGCTACGATAGGCTCATTTCTAATTTTACCATCTACATAAACCAAACTTGGCTCAATTTTAGCTAAATCTTCCTCTTCTAAAATCCTCATATATGGATAAAGTGGACTAAACTCTTTCGCTCTAGCTCTAATATAAGCCACTTCTAACTTTCCAACACCTAAAGCCATTTTAGGCACTTTTGTTAAAATATCATCAAGATAACCATATTTTTTACAATATTTAACAACCATATTTGCTGTAACTTTAACTTTTTTTGCTTTTTCAAAAGTGTAATTTGTCTCAATATCACCACAATGCAAAGTTTGGCTATTTCCATAAGCATTTGAATTAATAGGAGCGATTTTATCGTACTTTTCAACTAAAGCAATTTTTGATAAATCTGTGTATTCAGCTAATTCATAAAATAAAGCTGTGCCAGAAATCCCCCCACCTACGATTAAAACATCATAAATATTCTTAGACATAAACTCTCCCACGATTTTTGATAAGTATTAAAATTCCAAATATTCCAAAAATATAACCAATGCCACAAACTATTTTGTCTAAATAAGATTGATTTTTTTCTACATTTTTTTGTATTTCTATATTGTCTTGATTTTTTGAAATTAAAACTCTTGCTTGATGACCTACCCCTGCATCTACAACAACTTCAAAAGGCTCACTTAAATTAAGCTCTTTTTCAAATTTTCCATCCCCATTAAGTTTATCTTTAAAAACTTCTTTTTCATTTTGATAAATTTTAAATTCACACTCAATACAAGCATTTGAATTTGCAAAAAAACTCTCTAAATGTAAAATTTTATTTTCATAATATCCAAATAGATTAACTTTATGTGCAAATAAAAAAAGAGGAAAAAGAGTTAAAAATACTAAAACTCTTTTCATTTTACATTTATCCAAAATACTGCACCAAGCTCAACCTCATACTCTTTATCTTTATGTTTTAGCTTTGTTTCATCAACTAAAAGTGCTGAAAATCCCCACCAACCTTGCCACGGAAATACAAAATTAAATACTCCATTTGCATCGCTTTTAATCACAAAATTTTCAAATATTTCGCTTGGCATTTTTTGTTTATCTTTATTTAAATATTCAACCTCAATCTCTGCATTTGCTACTGGTTTAGCATTTTGCAATACAACCCCACTAAAAGCCATACCTTTAAAGATAGTATAAGGTCTAGTTAGAGCAAGTATTTCAGCATCTAAGCCTAATGGTTTATCCCAATTCTCTTTTGCGTATCCATTTATTACTGTTTTTGCGATATGTTTTATGAATTTATTTTCAGCCTCTTCAAAATATGGCTTATTTATAAACACAAATTGATAATCATTTGGAGATTTAATTTTATATTCAAGCTTCCAATTTTTATTATCTTTTTTTAACTCATTTGTTAAATCAAACTCTTTATTATCCACATAAACTTTTGCAACTTCTGGCTTATCTTCGCTTATAATATCACCATTAAATGGATGAGAAAAACTTGAGTTTAAAGTTATATTTTGAGGTGGATTTTTTTCTACAATATCCACATTTGAAGTTAAAACTTGAAAGTGTGCAAATGCACCTTGAGTTAGCATAGTTGCTAATAAAATAGAGCTAAATTTCACAAAAACTCCTTGTATAATAGACTAAGATAAGTTACAATTATAGCTTATCTTAATGAAATTTTTATTTTAAAGGGGAGTTTTTATGTCTAAAACTATGAATGATATTGAAAGAATTGCTTTAATTTCTCTTAAGATTGCCACAAAAAGCGATGTTCCTACTACTCCCAAAATATATAAAAGAATTTTTGAAGAAGTTTGTAAAAGTGAGGGTTGCGATGTTGAAGAGATTTGCAATGATGAAGCAACTAAGAAAATAATTGATGAGTCTATTTTAAAACTTGATACTTTAATGAAAGAGTTAAAAAGTGGCTTAAATCAACTTCAAAACTCAACTCAAAAAGCTTATGATGCTATTTTAAATCAAAATTTAGAAACTATTAAAACTTCGCAAGAAGATGTAAAAAAACTTCAAGATAGATTAAAAGAGCTTGAAAAAGAGCTTTACACCGATAGTTTAACTTCAGTTCATAATAGAAAATATTTAGATGAAAAAGTTTTAGATATCAATGGAAAATTTAAAAATAGTGGTTTTATGGCAATTGTAGATTTAGATAAATTTAAATTTATAAATGATACTTATGGACATTCAGTTGGAGATAAAGTATTAAAAATTATTTCAAGTAAACTCACATATTTAGGGAATTTGGACATAATTAGATATGGTGGAGATGAATTTATTATCTTATTAAAAAGTGAAATTATAGATAAGTCATTAGATAAATTTTTATCAGATAAACTTATGAAACTACAAAAAGAGTTAACAGAGAAAGCATTTTCTCATCAAAATAAATTTTTTCACGTGCTTTTTTCTTTTGGAATATCAGAGTTCAAAAAAGGGGATAATTTTGAGAAAATATTAGACAAAGTTGATAGTTTTATGTATAAAAATAAAGAAGATGAGAAATAGTTTTGTTTAAAAAAATTTATGTAGAAATTACAAATATTTGCAATTTAAATTGCTCTTTTTGTCCTCCAAAATCCCTAAAAAACGAGATAATGTCGCTCTTACTTTTTGAAAAAATTAATCAAGAGGCAAAAAATTACACTAAAGAGTTAGCTTATCATATCGTAGGTGATGCACTTGTTTTATCAAATTTAAGTGAATATTTAGATATAAGTTTAAAATATAA
The DNA here is from genome assembly GCA_022729755.1 of Helicobacter cetorum. Lineage (GTDB taxonomy): Bacteria > Campylobacterota > Campylobacteria > Campylobacterales > BB28 > BB28. The sequence continues at coordinate 8,131 of DZAZ01000008.1, forward strand.
TTTAAAAGTGAATTTAACCACTTCAGCAAATGAGTTAAACGAGCAAAACTTCAATAATTTAACTCATTTAGCAATAAAACAAATCAATTTTTCGATTAATAGTTTTAATGCAAATTCGCACAAAAAAAGCTTAGATGAGTATTTAAAACCTATTTTGGAATTTTGCAATTTTGCATTAAAAAAAGAGAGAACTTTTTTTATAAATTTGAGAGTTTGGAATTTTGATGAAGAGAAAAGTGCAAAAGAGTTCAATTTAAAACTTTTTGATAAATTAAATAAATATTTTAATATTAATTTAAATATTGATGAAATTTATAAATTAAAGCCCAAAAATCTTAGAGTTGCAAATAAAATTTTTATAAATTTTGATGAGTATTTTAAATGGCCAAATATTAACGATAAAATCATTTCAAATAGTGGCTTTTGCTATGGTTTAAACTCTCATTTTGGAATTTTAGCAAATGGCGATGTTGTGCCTTGTTGTCTGGATAAAGATGGAATTATTAATCTTGGAAATGTGAAAAATTCAACTTTAAGTGAAATTTTAAATTCAAAAAGAGTAAAAGAGATACAAAATGGCTTTAAAAACTCTATTTTGATTGAGCCACTTTGCCAAAGATGTACTTATAAAGAGAGATTTGCAATTACAAAATAATTTTTTGAATTTTCATTAAAATACTCAAATTTAAATGAGTGCAATTTTATAATTTCATTTACGATATAAAGCCCTAAACCAAACCCCTTTTGGTTGATTTCATTTAATTCTCCCTTAAAAAATGGTTCGATATATTTGCTAAAATCATCTTTTAAAGGTTCACCTTTTGTAATAAAAAATAATTTATTATTTTCTAATTTTATCTCTATAAATTTATCACTTGAGTATTTAATTCCATTATCGATTAAATTTTTAAAAACTAGTGAAAATAGCTTAAAATCGACCTTCAACTCTTCATTTTTAAAATTATGTTTTATCAAAGATTTATCAATATAAAGCAGTTCAGTTGCATATTTTAAAACATCGATTAATTTATACTCTTTTAAATTTAATTGAATATTATTTGAGCTAAGTCGCTCAATTTCGCTCATTTCATTGATTAAAACTTCAAGTCTATTAAAAATATTTTTTAACATTTCTTTATTATTTTTATCATTTATAAACTCTATACAAATTTTACCTTTTGTTATTGGAGTTTTAAGCTCGTGCATAATATTTCTTAAGAATAGTTTTCTTGCATCTCTTAAGTTTTTTATCTTTTCAACAGCATTGTGAAACTCATTTGCTACAAGTGAAATTTCATCAAATTTATCGCTTTTTGTATTGATATCTAAATTTCCCTCACCAAACTTTTTTATTTCACACTCAAGCCTTTTAAGTGGCAATAAACTTCTCTTTAATGCCAAATATACAAAAGTAAAAATACTTAAAATCGATAAATAGATAAAAAATGAATAGTAAAAGTGATTCTCCTCTTTTGAATCATCTCTTAAAAGCATTTGAAAATCAATCTCATTTACATAAAAATATTTTTCATTTTTATAAGTTAATATTTGAAGTCCTTTTTGAACGATTTGTATAAAATGCTCATTTAGTGTTAAATTTATTTTAGATTCGATTATATCTTGCAAAATTGGATGTGGATTTTTTACAACTTTTAAACCTTTATTATCCAAAACTTCTATTAATCTATCAAAATCTTTATGTTTCCTAAAAGATTTTATAGCTTTTGAAATTTCTCTACTTTTAATCATATCAATGAAATCTTCTCTAGCATTTAATTGCATCACAAAATAGATAAATAAAGCCGTTACAAAACTAATAGCTAATATAAAAATAATATTTAATTTTAAAAAAATAGATTCTTGGTTCATTTTATTTAGCCTAAAAATTTATAACCTATTCCACGAATAGATTTAATATATTTTGGAGATTTTGGATTATCGTTTAATTTATGCCTAATTCTACTTATTATCACATCTATACTTCTATCTGAACTATCCCATTTTATCGCTTCTACATTATTTGCTATAAATTCTCTTGAAATTACCATCTCTTTTTTTTCAATAAAAAGCTTTAATATCTCATATTCAGCTTGAGTTAAATCTAAAACTTCATTGTTTTTAAAGATTTGCATTTTGTCGTGATTGATACTAAATTCACTACTATTTGAGTTAATACTAGCATAACGTCTAAGCACACTTTTTACTCTTGCTACTAATTCTCGCGGTTCATAAGGCTTTGGTAAATAATCATCAGCTCCAAGTTCAAGCCCCATAACTTTATCACTTAAATCACTTCTTGCACTTGAGATTATTATTGGAATATTACATTTTAGACGAATTTTTTTACACACATCAAGCCCATCCATTTCTGGCAAAGATAAATCAAGTATGATTAAATCATATTTCTCAATTTCAAGTGAATTTAATGCCGAGCTAGGTTTTGTAAAACCTATAATAGTAATTCCATATTGTTCTAAATATTTTTTTAAAAGTAGTGTTATCTCTTCATCATCTTCTATCATTAAAATTTTTATCATTTAAACTCCAAAACCCCATTTTTTAGCATTTTAGCACAAAATAAAAAAAGTTATGATTAAAATAAGCACTTTTTAAGCTTTTTTTAATAATTACATTTGTATACTTCCACTTCACAAAATCAACGGCTAGATAGCTCAGTTGGTAGAGCAGAGGACTGAAAATCCTCGTGTCGGGGGTTCAATTCCCTCTCTAGCCACCACTTTCAAACTTCATCAAAAAAATAAAAATCCCTTATAAATTTAAAAGAAAAGAATTAAAATGGAAAATTTTGTACAAAAAATTTGGAGTAATTCGATTAAAAGTAAGTTAATAATTTCTTTTGCTTTAATTTATTTTATTATAATAACTGTTTTTATATTTACTTTAGTAAATAAACAAAATGAATTTTTGTATAATGAAGCTTTAGATAAAACATTAAATAGAACTCAAATGTTGGCTAGTAATTCTATTAGTTGGGTTTTAGCAAATGATTATATTGGATTAGAAGAAGTTATACAATCAATTCTAGTTTATAAAGATTTGGAGTTTGCGATGATTATTGACCCTCAAGGTAAAATTATAGCCCACAGTGATTGCACATTTACGGGTAAATATTTAGCAGATAAGCTAAGCTTAAGCATATTTAAAGAACCATTAAAAAAACATATTTTGCTAAATAATGATAAATTTATCGATGTAGCCATACCAATTATGAGAGATAAACAATTTATAGCTTTTGCAAGAGTTAAATTAAATCAAAGTGAAAGAATTAAAAGTATTCAAATAGTTATTAATCAGGGGGTATTTTATATGATTTTATCGATGTTAATCGCTATTTTAGTTGCATACCTTATGGGAAGTGCTTTAACTAAAAAATTATATAAATTAATTAAATTAACTGATGAGGTTAGAAGTGGTAAAAGAGTTATTCAAATCGATGATTTGGGAAGTGATGAAATTGGAAAGTTAGCATTTGCATTTAATAAAATGCTTCAAGAATTAAATGAAAGTGAACAAGAGTTAAAGGTTGCAAATGAGAGTTTAGAGTTAAAAGTAAAAGAGCGAACAATTGAGCTTTTAAAAGCAAAAGATAAAGCTGAAAGTGCAAATCGTGCAAAAAGTATCTTTTTAGCAAATATGTCTCACGAACTTAGAACTCCACTTAATGCGATTTTAGGCTTTTCTCAAATAATGGTAAATGACTCAAAAGTAACTGAAACTCAAAGAGAAAATTTAAATATTATTGAACGAAGTGGTTCTCATTTACTTTCACTTATTAATGATGTTTTGGATATGTCAAAAATCGAAGCTGGAAGAATGGAACTTCAAGAAGAGAGTGTAAATTTATATCAACTTTTAATAGAAATTTCACAAATGATGAAAGTTAGGGCTGAGAGTAAAGATTTATCTTTTACAATGGAATTTCACAGCGATTTAATAGAATTTGTAAAAGTGGATATTGGAAAACTTAGACAAATACTTATAAATATTATTGGAAATGCGATTAAATATACAAATGACGGCGGGGTTTCATTTAGAGTTGAAAGCCATGAAGAAAAAAATAGCGAAACTTATAATATTATTTTTGAAGTTGAAGATAGTGGAAGAGGAATGAGTGAGAGTGAAATTAAAAATATATTTGACCCGTTTGTACAAGTTGGAAGTAGCAAAGGTGTAACCGAAGGAACTGGACTTGGATTAGCAATTACTCATAATTTTATTAAATTAATGAATGGTGGAATTGATGTAGAAAGTAAATTAAATGTGGGTACACTTTTTAAATTTTGGCTTACATTAAATCCTGCAAACCCTACTGAAATTAAAAGAGTAGAAAAGAGAAAAGTTGTTGGATTAATTAATAAAGATAGAATTTATCGTATTTTAGTTGTAGAAGACCAAAAAGAGAATAGGTTACTGCTAAAAAGCATATTAACTCCTATTGGATTTGAAGTGTATGAGGCTAATAATGGGCAAGAAGGAGTAAAAGAATTTGCCAGAATTAAGCCTGATTTTGTTTGGATGGATATTAGAATGCCAATTATGAATGGCTATGAAGCTACTAAAAAAATTAGAAAAAATGATAAAATTACTCCGATAGTAGCACTAACTGCAAGTGCTTTTCAAGAACAAAAAGTAGAGATTTTAGAGGCTGGTTGTAATGAATTAATTCATAAACCATACAGACAAGAGGAAATTTTTGAAACAATTAGTAAATTTTTGGGAATTGAATTTATTTACGAAGATATTAATAATAAAGAAAATGGAAGTTTAATAACTAGATTAAGCACAAAAGATATTAATAAAATCCCAAAAGATTTAAAAGAAGAATTAATTGATAATTTAATAAATTTGGATACAGAAAAGATTATAGCTATAATAGAAAAAATAAATAATATTGACTCTAAAGTTGCTGGTTCAATTATAAAACTAGCGGAAAATTATGAGTATGATAAACTTTTAGAAATATTAGAATAAAAAGAGTAAAAGTGGTAGGTGAATGATGGAAAATACAAAATTTGATATTTTAATTGTAGATGATATTTCAGCTAATTTAAAGCTATTAAGTTCAATTTTAGAAGCAAATAGTTATAGAGTGAGACCAACTTCAAATGGAGCTTTAGCACTTCGTTCAGTGAAATCTAAACTTCCTGATTTGATTTTACTTGATATTAAAATGCCTGAAATGGATGGGTATGAAGTGTGCAAAAAATTAAAAGAAGAAAAAGAGAGTAGAGATATTCCGATAATTTTTATTAGTGCAATGGATGATATAAAAGATAAAATGGAAGCTTTTAGAGTTGGTGGAGTTGATTACATTACAAAGCCATTTCATAGTGATGAAGTTTTAGCTAGAGTTAAAACTCACCTGAAAATAACTAGTCTGCGAAAAAAATTACAAACTCAAAATAAAATTTTAAGAGATGTAATAAAAAGACAACACGAACAAGAAGAGATAATGATTGAACAATCTAAAATGGTTGCAGTTGGTGAAATGATTCGCTCAATTGCTCATCAATGGAGGCAACCATTAAATGTTATTGCACTTTATATTCAAAGCATTCAAGAGAGTTTTGAATATGGCGATTTGACAAAAGAGTTTATGGATGAAATTGTTGAAAACTCTATGAAACAACTTAGTTATATGTCTGAAACAATTGATGATTTTAGAGATTATTTTAAACCAAATGATAGAAAAGAGAAATTCTCAATCTTAGAAACAATCAAAAAAACTCTCTCGCTAATCACTCCTCAATTTGAAGCAAATAATATTGATGTTAAATTAAACGGCGATGATATCGTAACTTTTGGCTATCCAAATAGTTTTAGACAAATGATATTAAATTTAATCAATAACTCAAAAGATGCAATTTTAGTACTTCAACAAAAAAATATAACATTTAAAGGTTATATTAAAATTGAGTTAAAAGATAGCGAAAAAGAGTATAAAATTATAGTAAGTGACAACGGTGGGGGAATAGATAAAGAGATTATGCAAAAGATTTTTGAACCATATTTTACAACTAAATTTCAAAATCAAGGCACAGGAATTGGGCTTTATATGATAAAAGAGATAATAGAACGACACTACAGTGGCACAATAAAAGTATCAAATGGCGAAGATGGTGCAATTTTTGAGATTACAATACCGAAGTGATTGAGGAAAAAAGAAAATAATTAAATAACTCTCTCATTTCCTCCATCTATTGGAAGTTGAGCTCCTGTGATTTTACCAAAAAGTTCTCCAGCCATTTCACAAGTTAATTTTGCAACTTCACTTGAGCTAACTTCAACTTTTAAAAGATTTCTTCTTTTATAATCATCCACACTAAGTCCATAATGTTCGGCTCGTTTTTTAATCACCTCTTCACTCCAAACTCCAGTATCAAAAACAGCATCAGGATGAAGCACATTTACTCTTATTGTAGGAGCTAATTCCATAGCGGCAATTCTAGCAAGTTGAGTAACTCCAGCTTTTGCAACCGAATAAGCACTAGCACCAACTCCTGGGGCAGGAACATTTTTGGAAGCGATGAAAATAACAGCAGGATTTATGCCTAATTTTAAATAAGGAATTGCAAAAGTTAGCAAATTTTGATGACTTGTGAGATTTATCTCTAAGCTTTTTTGCCAAACATCACTATCCATCTCTTCAATATTCATACTTGGAGGAAAAATTCCAGCATTATTAACTAAAATATCAATTCCTCCAAACTCTCTCACACATTTCTCAACAGCCATTTTTAACTCATCTTTTTTAGTCACATCGCAAGTTAGCCCTAAAATCTCTTTTTTATTAAATAAATTTTCTATTTTTGGATTAATATCAAGTGCAACTACACAAGCTCCTCGTTTAAAAAGCTCCTCAACACAAGCTTTTCCAATTCCACTTGCACCCCCACTTACGATTGCGATTTTACCTTGAAGTGGTGGAGTGTTTTCAACTTTTTTTAGTTTTGCTTGTTCAAGTTCCCAATACTCCATTTTAAATATTTCAGCCTCACTAAGTGCTTCATAACCACCTAAACTCTCGGCAATTTCAATCGCTTTAATTGTATGATTTTTAATATCTTCTATTATCAAAGCTTCTTTTAAATTTACTCCAAAAGCTAAAGTTCCCATATTTTTCCAAACTCCCCACCTTGGAGCTAAATCAAGACAAGTTAAACTTCCATCATTATTTCTATCAAAGTAATTTTTATACTCTTTTGCAAAATTTTTCACATCGCTGTGAGTTTGTATAATGGCTGCATCTTTTTTTGTTCTAATGACATGGTCAGGAGTTAGAGGACCTTTTGTTGCGATTTTATCCACATTTTCTAAAGTCGCAAAAGGATTTGTGTCAAGCCTCGTTATCATCGCTGAACCTTTAGCTAAACTGACCTCTTTTCTAATTTTAGCTAATTCTATCAAGTCAATCTTAGGCTCATTTTTGGGATAATTTGTTTTAATATTTTTCACATACTCTTCGGCCATATTTACGATATTTATCATTTTTTCATAACTTTTTTTTGCATCATCATCAAATGTAAAAACTCCGTGATTTAGTAAAATTATGGCTTCAATTTGGCTTAAATCTACATCTTTTATTCGCTTATAAACTTCAACTGCTAAGATAAACCCAGGCATCACATAAGGAATAATTAGCACTTTATCGCCATAAATTTCTCTTATTTTTGCTTCGCCATTATTTGTATTTGTAATCGCAACCACAATATCAGAATGAGTATGCTCAACATATTTAAATGGGATAATCGCATGAAGAATAGCTTCAATTGAGGGATTTGGAGCATAAGGATTGGTCATTGCAACTCGTTGATACTTCACCATATCGCTATCGCTTAAATGCTCTAACTTTGCCATTTTAAGTAGCATTTCCATTTTAACAGGAGCAAAACCTTCTGCTTTTATAGTTGCTAAATCCCAACCACTTCCTTTTACAAATAAAACTTCTTCAGCTTCTCCAAAAAGATTAGTAATTGTATCTTTTACTGAAGTATTTCCTCCACCGTGCAAAACAAGGCTATCTTCAGCCCCTAAAAGCCTTGAAGTATAAACTCTAAGCTCAAGTGGAGTTTTGTAATTTTTTGCTTCAGTATCATTCCATAAACTTTTCATAATTTTTAATTCCTTACATTTAAATTATTCTTCTTAATATTTTCAATTAATTGGGCTATTTGTTTCATTCTATTTTCTTCAGTTTCAATTGAGTGAATTGCATCGAGATTAAAATTTTGCAACTTTTTATCAAGATAACCCGTATCAAGATTACCATTTATGAAATCAGCATCTCTTACAATTTGTCGATGAAGTGGAATATTTGTTGGAATTCCTTCAACATAAAATTCATCCAATGCTCGTCTTGCTTTTTTAACAGCACCATCCCAATCTAGCGCCCAAACTATCAATTTTCCAACCATTGAGTCATAATTTGCTGGAATTTTATAGCCTGAATATACACTTGTATCAAGCCTAACTCCTGGTCCACCAGGAGCTAAATAACTTGTAATTTTGCCAACTGAAGGCATAAAGTTTTTCTTAGGGTCCTCGGCATTTATTCTAAATTCAATTGCATAACCTCTAAATTTTATCTCTTCTTGTAAAAATTTTAGTTTATCCCCTTCGGCAATTTCTATCATTCGCTGAATAATATCAATACCTGAAATTATCTCTGTAACTGGGTGTTCTACTTGAACCCTTGTATTCATCTCAATAAAGTAAAAAGTATCGTTCTCATCGACCAAAAATTCAATAGTTCCAACACTTTCATAGCCTAATTTGAACATTGCTTTAGTTGAAACTCTATATAACTCTTTTCTTGTCTCTTCGTTAAGTCTAGGTGAAGGTGCTATTTCGATAACTTTTTGATGTCTTCTTTGAATAGAACAATCTCTATCACCTAAATGCACGACATTGCCATATTTATCAGCTACTATTTGAATTTCAATGTGTCTAGGATTTTGTACATATTTTTCGATAAATACTTCACCTCTTTTAAAAAATTTCATAGATTCTTCAGTTGCAGAATTAAAAGCCTCTCTAAAATCTTTTTCTTCTTTTACAATTCTCATACCTCTTCCACCACCACCAAAAGCTGCCTTTATAATAACAGGAAAGCCTATTTCACGGGCAATTTTTTCACCTTCAGCGATGTCAGTAATTGGCTCATCTGTTCCTTCTAAAACTGGAACTCCTATATTTCTCATAGCAACTTTTGAAGCCATTTTATCGCCAAATAAAGCAATATGTTCAGGTTTTGGACCAATAAAAATAATACCATTTTCACCACAAGCTTTTGCAAAATCAGCATTTTCTGATAAAAAGCCATATCCTGGATGAATTGCATCACAATTTGCTTTTATAGCTAATGCAATTATTTTATCATAATCTAAATATGCCTTAATCGGGTCGCCCATAATAGGATAACACTCATCTGCCTTTCTAACCCAAACACCCTCAATATCTACTTCTGAAAAGATGGCAACACTTATAATATCAAGTTCTTTACAAGCCCTAACTATTCTTAGTGCTATTTCACCTCTATTTGCGATTAAAACTTTTTTGATTTTTTTCATTGTACCACTCCATTTTGATTAAAAAAATTTTGACATTTTACTATTTTTTTTAATTTTTTAGTTGTCTAAAAGCAATAAAAAATATTTAAAAGGATAAAATAAGATTAAATTTTGAATAAAATATGAAAGGGAAGTTATGGAAATTGAAAAATTCGAGAAGTTTGAGAAAAAAAATATTCCAATTCATTGGATGATTGTAGCGATTTTGACGGTGGTTTTAGTTTTGCAAACTATAGTATTTTTTATCTATTCTAATTATGATGGGATTGATAATTCAACTTTAAAAAAAGAGTATGTCAAAATTAACGAAGTTTCATTTGATATGTTAAATAATGATGCTAAAGTTAAGTATGTTCAAAAAGATGAATTTAATACACTAGAGGAGCGTTATGGTAGTTTAAAAGAGGAAAATTTGCAACTTTTAAAAAAACTTGATGAAAAAACAAAACAAGAACAAAGTCTTTTAAATACTAAAACTGAAGTTAAAGAGGTTAAAAAAGACGAAGCAATAAAAGAGGACATCAAAAAAGGTGATGATAAATTTAGAGTACTTGAAAAAGAGAACTATAATTTAAAAGTTGAGAATGCTAAATTAACAAAAGAGATAAAAACATTAAAATCTCCATCATCAAGTCAGGCTAATAATAAATCTAAAAAACCTACTTTTAATACAGATGATACGAACTATTATGAAGTTAATGGCTTAAAACAAGTTGGTTTTATTAGTTGTAAAGATATGAATTCAGGGGCATATAATATTACAAAAGAGTGTAGAGATAGTGTTGAAGCTTATCTTAAAACTATGCCACAAGATGGTATTTATGAAGTCGTAGCAATGCTAGGTAAAGATGATAAAAAAGTACTAAATTCAGATTTAGCAGTTATAGGACTTGGAAAATATAGAGTGGCTGAAGCTAAATGGTTGCTTACAAAAGCTTTAGGAGAAAATGTAAAAATAAAATTAGTCTCATACGATGCTAATACAAACGATAGTAGAGGCTTTGTGATTAAGGTTTATAAATAATGATAAAGCATATTGTTATTTTTAAAGTTAAAGACGAAGATAAAAAAGCAAATCTCTTAAAAGCAAAAGAGATTATCGGAGCATTAAAATATAAAATTCCTCAAATAGTTCATATTGAGGTTGGAATTGATTTTGCAATAGATACAAATCCTAGCGATTTTGTAATTTATTCAGAGTTTAATTCAAAAGAAGATTTAGAAATTTATGCAAAGCATAGTGAACATATTGAGGTAGTTGAATTTATAAAAACTATCGCAATTGAGCGAAGAGTTGTCGATTATGAAGTTTAAATCTCAAATTCCAATTGTAATTTTAGCAGGAGGAAAAAGTAGCCGAATGGAAAGTGGTGATAAAGCCCTTTTGCCTTTTGGTGGATATGAGAGTTTAAGCGAGTTTCAATATGCAAGATTAAGTGCTTGTTTTGAGAAAGTTTATATTTCAACGAAATTAGACAAATTTAATTTCAAAGCTAACTTTATTAAAGACAGATATGAAGCTTTTGCTCCAACTATCGCGATTTTATCAATTTTTGAAGAATTAAATGAAAATAGAATTTTTTTAATAAGTGTGGATACTCCATTTGTAAAAGTTGAAACTATTCAAGAGCTTATGACTTATGATGGTGAAATTGTAGTTGCTAAAAGTAAAAATGGGATTGAGCCTCTTTGTGGAGTTTATTCTATCAATTTAATACCAAAAATAAAAGAGATGATAAAAGAGAACAATCATAAATTAAACTATTTGATTAAAAATTCAAATAGCACTTTAATAGAATTTAATGATGAAAATGAGTTTTTAAATTTAAATAGAGTTGATGATTATAATAAAGCACTTGATTTAATTAAGAGTTGGAGTGAAGAAAAAAAAGACTAAAGAGCCTCTTCATCAACTTCACCAGTTCTAATTCTAACTGCTTTTTCAACTGAATAAACAAATATTTTTCCATCTCCAATTTTGCCAGTTTTAGCTGTTTTAACTAAAATATCTACAACTTTATCAACTTCACTATCAGCAACTGTTACTTCAATTTTTACTTTTGGTAAAAAATCAACTACATATTCAGCTCCACGATAAAGTTCAGTATGTCCTTGTTGTCTTCCATAACCCTTAACATCACTTACAGTCATACCGTGAATGCCAATTTCAACTAAAGCATCTTTTACATCTTCAAGCTTAAAAGGCTTGATTATGGCTTCTATTTTTTTCATTAAAACTCCTTTTTTTGTTTATCTTGTCAATTTCATAATTCTATCTAAAATAAAACTATAAGTTATTTAATATTAAAAGCTTTTTCTCCGTGTGCTGATTCATCTAATCCAATATTTTCCTCAACTCCACTAACTCTAGCACCACCTGTTAATAATGAAGATATTTTAAATACAACTGCCGTCATAACAGCACTGAATACTATCGTAACAACAACAGCTTTAATTTGTATAAGTACTTGTTCAGGATTTCCATATAATAATCCTTTACCGATACTATTTATCTCTGGATTTGCAAATATTCCCGTAGCAATCGCACCCCAAATTCCTGCTAATCCGTGTATTCCAAATACATCTAACGAATCATCGTATTTAAATCTTTTCTTTAACATATGCACACCAAATAAACCTATAAGACCAGCAACACCACCTATAACTAAAGAACCACTAACATCAACAAACCCAGCGGCTGGAGTGATTGCAACAAGACCAGCAACTGCACCTGAAGCTAAACCTACAAGAGTGAATTTTTTAAATACAACATATTCAGCTATCACCCAACTTATAGCCCCAATTGCTGCCGCTATGTTTGTTACTAAAAGTGCATTTGCCGCAATTCCATCAGCACCCAATTGACTACCAGCATTAAATCCAAACCAACCAAACCATAAAAGTACTGCACCAAGCACAGTTAAAGCAACACTTGAAGGAAAAATTGCCTTTGTATAATCAGCTCTTTTACCAAGCATTATAGCCATAACCAAACCAGCAACACCAGCATTAATATGTACAACAGTACCACCCGCAAAATCTAGGGCACCATCTTTTGCTAAAAATCCTCCGCCCCATACCCAGTGGGCAACAGGAGCATACACTAAAGTTATCCAAATTATACTAAACACCATCCAAGTAGAAAATTTTAATCTATCAATAACAGCTCCACTAGTTAGTGAAATTGTAATTGCAGCAAATGTCATTTGAAAAGCCACAAAAAGCAGTGTTGGTATACCACCTGTACTCCAAATATCATCTACTTTTATGCCACTAAGCATCACATTATCAAGATTTCCTATAATACCTTGCACATCTGTTCCAAAGCTTAATGAATAAGCCCAAAGAACCCACACAATACTAGCAATACTAAATCCCGCAAAACTCATAGCCATTGTATTTAAAAGGTTTTTATTTCTAGTCAAACCTCCATAAAACAAAGCAAGTCCAGCTGGTGTCATAAGCATAACAAGAGCTGTCGCTACAATAACCCAAGCTGTATTTCCAGTATCTAATTTTGGAGCTTCTTCAGCAAATAAAGCAGAAGTAAGTCCAATCGTCAAAAACAAGTGTTTCATCGTTTACTCCTTTTTTTTAGTTCGGTCATATAGTACTATATTTTCTACAAAATAAAAAAAACTAAGTGCTTAATTTTTAAACATAAAAAAATAAATTTATCGAGGTCAAGGCTTTTGGATAAAAAAATAAAAATAAATGCTACAATAAGGAGATATTAATTAAAAAAAGGGGTTCGTGATGAAAAATAGTCTAACTTTGATTGATAATAGAACTGGTAAACAGATTGAACTTGACATTTTAACTCCAACTATTGGGGATAGTGTAGTTGATATAAAAAACCTTTATAAAGAACTTGGGCTTTTTACTTATGATGTTGGTTTCTCATCAACTGCAAGTTGTAGCTCAAAAATTACTTATATCGATGGAAATAAGGGTGAATTATTATATCGAGGTTATCCAATTGAAGAGTTAGCTGAAAATAAGAATTATTTAGATGTTTGTTATTTAATTTTGAATGGTGAATTACCACTTAAAAGTGAATACGATAAGATGAATAGTTTTATTAAAGATAACTATTTAATTCACGAAGGACTTAAAAATTTATTTGAAGCTTTTCAAGATGGAGCCCATCCTATGGCGACTTTAAGTTCAGCAGTTGCTGGGCTTTCAAGTTATCATTTTGAGCATTTAGATATAGAAAATGAGGCTGAATTTTTGGAAATGGCTTATAAAATAATAGCTAAAATTCCAACTATTGCATCATATAGTTATCGTCATTCTCGTGGTCTTCCACTGATTTACCCTGATATGGATAGATATTTTACTAAAAACTTTTTATATATGATGAGAGCAAATCCAAATGGAAAAGCTAATGTTGATGAGCTTGAAATGAAAGCACTTGATACGATTTTTTCACTTCACGCTGACCACGAACAAAATGCTTCAACTTCGACAGTTAGAGCCGTTGCCTCAACAGGAGCTCACCCTTATGCAGCAATTGCAGCTGGAATAGGAGCATTATGGGGAAGAGCTCACGGTGGGGCAAATGAGTCGGTTATTTCTCAACTTGAGTTGATAGGTAAAGTTGAAAATGTAGAAAAGTTTATAAAAAGAGTGAAAGACCCAAATGATACCTTTAAATTAATGGGTTTTGGACATAGAGTTTATAAAAGTTTTGACCCACGAGCAAAAGTGCTAAAAAAATTAAGAGATGAACTTAAAGATAAAATAGGAATTGATAGTCACGCTTTAGAAGTTGCCGATAAAATCGAAGAGATAGCATTGAATGATGAGTATTTTATCAAAAGAAATCTCTATCCAAATATTGATTTTTATTCAGGTACTATTCTTAGCGCACTTAAAATTCCAAAAGATATGTTTACACCGATATTTGTCATTGGTAGAACTGTTGGATGGATTGCACAATGGATTGAACTTAAAAAAGATAAAGAGACAAAAATAGCAAGACCAAGACAACTTTATATAGGTAAAAAGAAGAGACACATAAAATAAAAAGTTTTTAAACTTTTTGCTTTATTAAATTAATTTAGCACTTCGTTGATTTTTTCTTTAAGTATAGCTAAACTATCAAACGGTTTCATAAGATAGCTGTCAGCCCCATTTTTGTGTGTTTGAAGTACTTTATCTAATGTTGAATAAGCAGTCATCATAATAACTTTTACGGAAGTCTTTTTCTCTTTTATTTTATGTAAAACTTCAATACCGTCCATTTGTGGCATTGTAATATCAAGCAAAACAACATCTATATCACTAGATAAAATATGATTTAAGCCTGAAATTGGGTTAGAAAAAGTTTCAATATTAAATCCACCCATTCTTTTTAAAAAAATCTCAAGCATATTTAAAATTTGAACCTCATCATCTATAATTACTATTTTAATCATTTAACTCCTTGTAGTAAATTTACCAGCTCTCTCAAAGAGTTTAGTAGCTGCTTCTCTCATCATTTCTTCAGATTTTTCGACAACCATTTCATCTAAAAACTTAAATACATCTTTACTTGCCTCTTCTATTTTAACTATTTTACCTTTCACATGTGCTAAATCACAAGTCTTTTTATCTTCTAAGCACATTTTTGCCAGTTGGTTTGCTTCATTATGCACGATTGAATGGGGGCTATCAAGCTTTTTATAAGCATTAGTATTATGAAATTGCTCTTTTCCAACTCCACTATTATACCATTTACCAAGTCTACACTCTTGATGAGAAAGTGCATTAAATTCACTTTTTTGCCCAAAAACTAGCCCATAAACATTATTTTTATAAATAATATGGTCAATTTTAGCTAAATTTACAAAGATTTGATTACTAACATTCATAACTTCATAAACAGCTCTATTTGAATTTTTTTGAAAAATTGTAATTTTATCTTTTAAATCATCTATCGTATCTTTTGTTATTAATGCTATTGAATTGGCGTGAGTGGTATTTTCTTTTACATCTATTGCATCTTGTTGCATAGTTTTTACTACGACTGAAATATCTTTTGTAGCTTTTTGAGTTCTTTCAGCCAAATTCCTAACCTCATCGGCTACAACTGCAAATCCTCTTCCGTGTTCTCCTGCACGAGCTGCTTCAATTGCCGCATTTAGTGCTAAGAGATTTGTTTGGTCAGCAATATCTTCGATAAGCAAAAGTACATTTGAAATTTCATCACTTCTTTTTGCTAAATTTTCTGTTGTATCTACTGCATTTGACATATTTTTATATAAATTATCCATATCATTTACAATTTTTTTAGTTAACTTTAAGCCTTCAGTTGAATTTGTCGCTGTATCTCTTGCACCTTCAATCATATCTTTTAACTCTTCAAGCATATTTGTAAAAGTTACTTGAGATTCGCTAAGTGCGGTTTTAAGTGAAGATTGATTTAATTCTAAAATATTCTCATCTTTATCATCATTTTCAAATACACTTCTTTTATTCAAAGCAAAAATAGTTGCACCATTTGATAAAGTTTTTGCTTTTAAATTTGCATGACAATAGTTTATAACAACACTTTTATTATTTATATTTTTAAGTAACTCTCTTTTAGCTTCATCAATATCTTTTAAGATATTTGCTTTTTCATTCTTAAAAATAACTTCACCTTTTTGTATTACAATACACATATCTTCATTTGAAAATGTGGCAATCTCTTTATATAATTCTTTCTCTTTATGTGCTTTTTCTAACTCTTGTCTTAAGTTTTCAATCTCTTTTTTTAACTCATTTGACTTTGAAAAAAACATTCACTTACCCCTCTTTTTTTATTTTTTTGTAATAGAATTGTAACTATGTTTTATAAAAAATAAAATGAATTAATTGTATAATCCTAAAAACTTAAAATAAGGATAATTTATGATAGAAAAAATGTATAAAAAAGCTAGACTTTTAAACAAAGAGACAGATAAAGAGTTAAAAATTTCTCCTTTAACAAATTACAAACACGCAAAGAAATTACACTCTATTCCAATTGGTATGGGTGAAATTGGCGAAGCTTCAAAACACTATCCAATATTTTTTATGAGAGATGTTCAAGGTGTAATTCCGTTTGTAATTTTAGGCTTAAAAGAGGGTGAAAATAAATTCATAAGCAATACGGGAGAGTGGAAAAAAGGTAAATATATTCCTGCATTAATTAGGGCTTATCCTTTTGTATTATCAAGACAAAATGATGAGAATGCAAATTTAAATGTTGCAATTGATGATGATTACGAGGGAATTGATAAAAAAGATGGAAATAGAATTTTTGATGATGAGAGTAATCCAACAGATTTTGGAAAACAAGTTATAAATTATCTTCAAGAGTTATACTCAATGCTAGAGAGTACAAAAAAAGTAGCAAAACTTTTAGATGAGGTTGAACTTTTACAACAAATTGATGCAACTGTTGAACAAAATGGACAAAAGTTTGTGCTTTCAGGATTACTTCAAGTAGATGTAGAAAAATTAAATAAATTAAGTGATGAAATGATTTTAAAATTGGCTAAAAGTGGTATTTTAAATTTAATTTATGCACACTTAAACTCAAAAAGTAATTTCCAAAGTTTTTAAGAAAAAAAATAAATTTTTTCTTAAATTTCTCTCAAAAATTAAATTAAAAAAACTTCCATAAAAACTTAACAGAGGTAAATTATGAGTAATGGCTTAAGCCAGAGTAAAATTTTACAATATGATAGAAAAAGAATTGAAAAAATATTAGAAGTTAATTCAATCACCCCAACGAAAAGTGTTGAAGAGTGTTTGAATGAGTATTTTAATTTAATTAAAGCTGAAATCGCCAAATATTCCCCAACATTAAGTCAAGACAAAACAAAAAGTTTATACTACTCTAAAATGAAAAGATTTATTTTCACAGCTTATAATAATTTATTTGAAATGGATAGCAAATTTTTTGATGATAATTTGAGACAATTAAGGCGGGACCTTTTTGGACTTGAAAAAGTCGATGAACACGTTAGAGGCATTTTACTTGGTATTCAAAACACTTATGACAATATATTTTTAAAGAAACAAAAAGATTATATTTTGGTTGAAAAATATTTAGCTTTATCTCAAGCCAGACTTTCGGCATTGAGTACCAATGAGAGAGCATTAAAAGCTTTGATGTTTGAAAAAGAAAAAAAGATGAATGAACATTCAAAACTTAGCTTAAAATATAAAGAAGCTGAAGATGAACTTAAAAAAGTGAGACGACAATATGCAGATTTAACTCACGAACTTTATGCAATAAAAAATGAAACTCAAACACTTGCACACCTAAAGATTGAGTTTGAAAAAAATAGTTATGAAATATTTTTAGAAATTTTAAAAGAGAAAGTAAAAATTTTAGAGAATGGACTTTTAAATATTTTAAATCATAAAGCTTACACACTTGATTTTGATTTATGGAGTAAAGCAAAAAAGTCTGAAAATATTAGACAATTTTTTAAAGTAGCAAAAATTGATGGTGGATTTAGCTCAAAGACTTACTTAAAATATTTTTTAAAAAATTTAGATGAAACAAAATCTAGCGAAATACAAGATGAGTTAAGAGAAATCTTAAAATATCTTGAAAAAATAACACAAAAAGATATACTATTAATAGTAAAAAGCGAAGAAGAGATTGAACATTATAAATATTTAATAGAATTAGCTGATAAAGATTATGTAGTAAAAGGCTTTCATAGAGCTTTTAGTGCTTTAACGAATGCACATCAAAAAGATTTCGATTTAATTTTAATTGATTATGAATTAAACGATATGAGTGCAGTTGAATTTTTAAAAGATTTTAAATATGAATTACCTCACAAAGTGAAAAAAACGAAATTTGCAATTTTGGTAGATTCTACGACTAAAGATATTGTTTTAAAATTTGCAAAATTAGGAGTAAAGCCTTATTTTATTAGCAAAACTTTAAACGATGAAGAGTTTGAAGAGAAAGTTTTATCTATTTTTAGAGAATGAAACTTTTAACTTTATCCAAGAATGTGTATGTGGATAAGAAAGAGGTTAAATATTTTTAGATGAAAGAGTATTTAAAATAGTTATAACTTCATTCATTTTATTTTTAACTTCACTAATATCTTTTACTAATCCATTGATTTCTTTAGCATTTGAATTCATTCGCTCACTACTAGAGTGAATTGATTGCACTACGACATTAATTGAAGCATTTGTTTCACTTAAACTTTTTTGAGTTCGTTCGGCTAATTGTCTAACCTCATCAGCTACAACGGCAAAACCTCGTCCGTGTTCTCCAGCACGAGCAGCTTCAATTGCGGCATTTAGTGCTAAAAGATTTGTTTGGTCGGCAATATCACCAATTACTGTTAAAATAGTTTTGATTTGTTCTGCACTTGTGGTTAATTCCGTTAAATTATGTGCTAACTCATTCTCTTGTTCACTTGCACGATTGATTTTACTTGTAACTCCATCTACAATTTTATCTAAATCTTTGAAAGTTGTCTCTTTTAGTGTATTTACAGCATTTGATAACTCTTTTGCACTCTCTCTTATACTGTTTGCACTCTCTTTATTTTTGATATCCATTTCAAAAAGTGCATCACCCAAAGAGTTTATGCCAAGTAAAAGTTCGCCCATCATTCCCTCAACACCATTATTATCAGTTTTTTTAGAAAAATTTCCACTTTTATATGAATTTAAGTTATCTATTGAAATAGATAATAATTTTTGCATATTATTTAACATACTATTTATAGTTTTTGTTAAAACTTTGATTTGTGGAGATGAACCTCTTGTTGTTATTTTATATCTTATATAACCTTTTGAAACTCTACTTGCTACAAGTACAACTTCACCCACAACTTTCATATCTTCAAGCGAATTTTTAGAGTAAAGTTCTGTTGCACTATTTAAACTATTTGCTAACTTTTCAGTATCATCTCCACTCACTATATTAAGAGGTTTTAACTCATTTCTTTTTGCATCTAAAAGTTCAACAAACTTATCCATTTGTGAAACTATGATTTCATTTGAGCCAGAGTGAAGTTTAAAAAATAAAATTGATAAAACCCAAACTATCAAAATAATGCCAGAGATAATATAACTATTTTCTATAAAATGAGGTGCAATCATTGCTATTAAGAATAAAATTGAAACTATTACTATTTTTAAACTTTTTGTTATATTGTTCATATAAATTCCCTATTTTAGTGTTTTATAAAGCTTTTCAGCTTCACTTATTTCTTCACGACTTGCCATTCTTCTACATGACATATATCCACCTTTCCCACTATCTGCATCAGGCATAGGATACACAGTTGCAAATACCCAATAAAAATCCCCTCTTTTAGTTTTATTTTTTACATAACCAGTCCATATTTTCCCACTTTTAACTGTGTCCCATAAAGATTTAAAAGCAATACTAGGCATATCTGGATGTCTTACAATATTGTGAGGTTTCCCTAACAACTCTTCTAACTTAAAACCTGCTATTTCGCAAAAATCTTCATTTGCAAAAGTTATAACTCCACTTTTATTAGTTTCTGAAACTAAAAATGAATCTTTATCTAAAATAATTTCAGCCATTTAATCCTCTTTATTAGTTTTATCAAATAATTCCTGCTTGACCCAAAATATCATCAAGTTCTTTCTCTTTCTTTTTAGCTTGTACTTTTAGATAAGCTGCCTCTTTTTCATCTTTACTTTGTGGCTCTTCTATTAAGCCAATTTTTATTTTTCGTTCTCTTTCTAATTTTTCATAATACTCATCACTCTTTTTACCAAAAACTATATCCATTTCACTTTGAGAAAAATCACCAGTTTTTCTAAGTGCAATTTCAAGTGCATCTACATCATCAGTTCTCAAATTTTTAGCACTTACACACATTGCTATTTTTGTATAAATTACTTTTTTTACACTATCAAGCTCTTTTTGTGTCACTATTCCACCTTTCTAGCAATAAATACTGCAAAATTCACCCATTTAAAAATACTTTCAACATATTTAAAACCAACTCTTTTTAAAAGTTTAATATTCTCTTTTTCAGTATATGGAATTAAAACATTCTCAAGTGCTTCTCTTTTTTGAACTATTTCAAACTCACTATAACCTTGATTTTTCTTAAATTCAAGATACTTATCAATCAATTGTTTGTTTAAAAGTTTATCTTCACTTACAACTTTTTCACTGAATATAAATATACCATTTTCTCTTAAAGAAACAAATATTTTTTTGAGCAATTCTTCCCTATAAATTGGTCTAATAAATTGCAAAGTGTAGTTTGAAACTATAACATTTGAATTTTCAAATGGAATTTTTAAAATATCACCATCTTTTAATTTTATATTTGCACCATAAACTTTTACTTTTTTATTTGCTTGTTCTAACATCGCTTTTGAATTATCAATTCCTATTAAATTTAATTTATGCTCACTTTTTCTATAAATTTCAAGTAAAGTTGAAGCAGTTGAGCAACCTAAATCCAAAATAGTATCATTTTCTTTTGAATTTTTTATAGCAAAATCTACCGTTAAACCCAGCATTTCATTATAAAATGGTACAGAACGACTTAACATATCATCAAATACACTTGCTACCTCTTCATCAAATTCAAATTGCTTTTTAATTTTTTTATCAAAAACTTTATCTTTATTCAAAATTATTTCCTTAAAAATATATAACTTAAGAAAAAAATGATATGATTTTTCAACTTAAAAACTACATTGGAGTTGATTTTTGGAGGATATAAATAAGTATAAAAATTTTACAATTTTATATGTTGAAGATAATGAACAAATTAGGAGACAAACTATTTATATATTAAAAAAGTTTTTTAATAGTGTTTATGAAGCTAAAGATGGTAATTCTGGCTTAGAACTATATAAAAAATATAAGCCAAATATTGTTTTAACTGATATTCATATGCCTGAACTTGGGGGTATGGAAATGGTTAAAGTAATTAGACAAAATGATAAAAATACAAAAATCATCGTACTTAGTGCTTATAGTGATAAAAAGTTTTTATTTGATGCAATTGAATTTGGAGTTGTAAGTTATATTGAAAAGCCATTGAATATTGATTTATTATTAAAAGCTTTTGATAAATCACTTTTTCAAATGCAAGAGGTATTGATAGAGTTAAATGATGAGTTTAGTTTTGATTTATCTAAACATTTACTTTTTAAAAATAAAGAAATTATTAAAATTACACAAAAAGAGATACATATTTTATTTATTTTATGTAGCAATAAAAATTCGATTGTTTCATATGAAGAGATACAAAATTATGTTTGGAAAAATAGCTTTGTAAGTGGTTCTACTCTAAGAACTACTATTAAATCCTTAAGAAAAAAATTACCATTAAATTCACTCCAAAATATTTCAGGTGTTGGATATAAAATAGTGACTAAAGAGTATTTTTAAAATACTCCCTTGCCCATAACTCTAAATTTATCCATTGCCATATAAAAAATGAGTTTATCTTATCTCCTTTTTTATAATTATTAAATAACTTTTTAGCTATATCTACATCAATCCAACCTCTATCTTTAAAACTTTGTGAATTTAAGATTTCAATTATTAACGGTTCAAATTTAGTAGCTATCCATTCATTTTGTGGTGTTTGAATTGAACGTTTTTTTGCAAAAGCAACTTCTTTTGGTATATATTTGCTAGAAAATTCTCTAAGTATTAACTTTGTATTTTCAGCATCTATTAATAAATTTGTTGGAAGTGAATAAGCAAACTCAACTAATCTATAATCCAAAAATGGAACTCTAAGCTCTTTTGAGTGCATCATAGACATTCTATCATTAAATCTCAATGCTCTTGGTACTTTTGTATAAAGTAAATCTGTCATAGCACTATTTTTAACATTTTCATTAAAATAATCTATTTTTGGAATTTGATAAGTTAAAATATTATCTAACTCCCTTGAAATTCCTTCTATTTTAGAATTTTGAGTTCCATCAATTGAGATTCCATCAAAAGTTAAAGAGTTATTTTTATATTTTTCATATCCTAAAAAAATTTCATCAATTCCATTTCCATCTAATAAAACAGTTACACCATATTTATTTGCAAGTTCATATAAATAATAATATCCAATCACGGCGATTCCACCAAAAGGTTCAGCTTGAATTTTTACAACATCATAAAGCTTTGAAAAAATATCTTCAAAAGTTAAATCTATAAAATGTTGAGAAAATCCAACTCTCTCAACTGCTTTTTCAATCCAAGCTTTTTCGCTAAAACCATTATATTCTTGAGTAAAAGTATGTAAATTTAATTTATATTTTTTTACTAAAGATAATAATAGTGAAGAATCAAGTCCACCTGAAATATTTAATCCAACATTTACATCAGAAATTAAATGTTTATCAATTAAATCTAAAAACAATTCATCCAATTTATTAAATATTTCCTTTTTACTTAAACTGTTCTCAATTATATTATTTTCTATAAAATACCATCTATCAATTTTGTAATTAAATGAATCTAAATTAAAATTTAAATAACACCCTGATTCTAATCGTTTTACATCTTCAAAAAAAGTGTATTCACCAAAATCATAATTTCCAGTTGTTAAATAAGTTTTAATTGTTTTTTTATCTTCTTTTATATTTTTTAAAAATATTAAAATAGGAGGAATTTCACTTGCAAAAATAAATTTATTTTTATTAAAAGTGTAATAAAGTTGTTTTATTCCAAATCTATCCCTTGCAATAAAAACTATATTATTAATTTTATCAAATATAGCAAAAGCAAACATACCATTTAGCATACTTAACATATTTTTACCATATTTAATAAACAGTGCCAACAAAATTTCTGTATCACTATTTGTTTTGAACTCATACTCTATACACTTAGTTTTTAACTCTTTAAAATTAAAAATTTCACCGTTAAATATTATCTCATAATTAGAACAATTTGAGACCATAGGTTGATTTG
Source organism: Helicobacter cetorum (assembly GCA_022729755.1). Lineage (GTDB taxonomy): Bacteria > Campylobacterota > Campylobacteria > Campylobacterales > BB28 > BB28. Next base: position 31,639 of record DZAZ01000008.1, read on the forward strand.
CACTATCACTTAAATCTATAATTTTTAATCTTGTATGTGCTAAAAACATTTTTTTTTGATTATAAAAATTTATTTTTTGAAAATCTGGGCCTCTATGATAAATTTTATTTAAAGCTAAATTGCAATTATTTATATCAAAAGCTTCTTTTGAAGCTCCCCCTAATATTCCACACATTAACTATTCCTTGGTATTGCATATTTTTTTATAAATTTCCATTTTAGTTTCAAAATTTTCTTTTGTAACAAAAAATTCATTATTTTTATTCAACAATATATCAACAATATACTTCGTGGCATCTTTTGAAATATGAGTTGGATTTGTAAAAAATTCAGGTTTATTTGAAACATCAGGTATAAATGCTAAATCATAAAAACCACTAATATTAGTTAAAAATTCATTTCTTAAAGAAACTGTTAAATTATAATCCATTTTATTAAGATACTCTTGCATAAAAGTAGATGTAAAATATGTCACTTCTATATTATTTTTTTTAGAAAATTCATCAATTTTTGACAAATAATTCAGCATTTGTATTGAAAATTCTTGTCCATTTTTGATACTATTCTTACTTTGTCTTGCGATATCTTTTAAGTTATTATCAAAATTTGTAATGTCTTTTTCTTTATACATTGCAAAACCATTTTCACTAACATAACTATTAAAATTTAAAAATACATTATTTAAAACCATTGTAACAGAGGCAAATAGCTTATCTATTGAAAATAATTTCAAATAATTAAGAATAAATTCATAATTAGAGTTTAAATCCATTACAAATCTATTTTCATAAACACTATTATTATCACTAAAACATTGAAAATCAATTAAATAATATATTTTATTAATATTCTCTATTTGCTTTTTAGATAAAGTATTCAAAAAATTATAAACACTAATAGGATGACCATAAATTGGGTATATATTTAATACATTATCATTTAATAATTCTGAATCTATTTTTCTTGACCTTGAAGTTCCAAAAACTAAACTATATTTGTCGCTATTTAATTTTTCAAGTAAAACTTTCGTACTTAATTGTGTTTGTTCAAATTTATAATTATTAATACCATCAATTTTAATTAAATTAGTTTCATAATATGGATCTAAAATAATAACGATTAGAAAAATGAATACGGCAACAATGGATGTAAAAACAAAAAAATTATATACAAATTTTTTTCCCATAAAAAACCTTAAAAATTAAAATATAAAAATTCACTATGTTTTTTTAGTTCAAAAATTGCATATAAAAACATTAAAGCTATTATAAAAGACTTCTTTCTTTCAGATAAATTATATCTAATAAAATAATCTTTATTGGGCAAAAAAGTTAAAATAAACCCAAATAAAACCCATATAACTATAATATGAAAGTTCCCAAAAACTTGCCCAAATCCACTAAAAACTATACCATATTCTTTTAAAAAAAATAATTGTTTTTCTAAAGAAATAGGAAATGATAAAATTGTAAATCCAAACATAGCTTTTAATATTCCTATAGCTTCCTGCAAATCTTTCGCTCTAAAAAACACCCACGAAACATTAATAAAGTTAAAAGTGATAAACCAAGCTAAAAATCTATTCATCTTGAAACCTAATTCACTCCAAATTCGATGAATGACAATGGCAATTCCGTGTATTACTCCCCAAATAACAAACATCCAACTAGCTCCGTGCCAAAGTCCACCTATCAAAAAAACACTAAAAAGATTTAAATAATTTCTATATTTTCCAATACGATTTCCACCAAGAGGAATATAAATATAATCTTTTAAGAATCTACTTAAAGTTATATGCCATCTTCTCCAAAAATCTTGAATATCTAATGATTTGTATGGAGAATTAAAATTTATTGGTAATTTAATATTAAATAAAAGAGATGTACCAATCGCCATATCAGTATAACCACTAAAATCAAAATAAATTTGAAATGTATAACTAAGACTTGTTACCCATCCTTCCATAAAATTTAAAATATTTGCATTATCAAATCCATTTGTTGCCCATATTGCAAAAGTATCAGCAATCACAATTTTTTTAAATAATCCAATTGAAAATATAAACATACCTAAAGCTATATTTTTATAATTTTTAACTAAATTATTAACTCTACTAAATTGAGGCATCATTTCTTTATGATGAACAATTGGTCCAGCAATTAATTGAGGGAAAAATGTAACAAAAAGTGCATAATTTAAAAAATCATACTCTTTTGTTTCTCCTCTATAACTATCAACTAAATAGGCAATTTGTTGAAAAGTAAAAAAACTAATTGCTAAAGGGAGAGTTAAATGGAGTAAATCCATTTGTGTATTTAATGTGTAATTCATATTTTTTATAAAAAAGTCTACATATTTAAAATACCCCAATAATATTATATTAGCTAAAATTCCAATTGAAAGTATATATTTATTATTAATTTTTTTATTAAAGCTATTTCCAATTGTATAATTAAACATCATAGAAGCTAATATTAAAGGTAAATAAATAGGATTCCACCAACTATAAAAAAATAAAGAAGAGAATACTAAAAATGACTTTCCTCCTAAAATCAATCTTTTTGAGTTTAAATAAAAGTAAATAAAAAATGTTATTGGCAAAAATAAAAATATAAATTCATAAGAGTTAAATAACATTAGTAAGTGTTCCTTTTTTTTAATATATTTAAATCAATTGTAGCTAAAACCTCTGCTATCTTTTCTCCAGCATCACCATAACCAAATATTTTATCTGATTTATATTTTTTATGAGATAATTGTCTTTTTATTTTTTCTAAAATATCGTGTCTTTCATAAGTTGAAAAAATAACATTTTCACCATGTTCTCTTCCTTCTTGTCTATCACCTATAATTACAGCAGGAGTTCCTAAAAATGAACACTCCCTAATAAAACTACTAGAATTTCCAACTACGCAAAAAGCATTATTTAAGACTCTTGCATAAATTTCAGGTGAAAAATTTTTAAAGTATTGAAAATTCTCCTGCATATTAAGTTCTCTAAATTTTCTAATACCACCTGCTACATCATCACTTCCAGCATCTATATTTGGCCAAAGTATTACTTTTTGAATATTTTTTAACTCTTTTAGGGCATGTAAACTTTCTGTTATTTGTTCTCTACCTTGTCCATAACTAGTAGTAACAGGATGTTGAGAAAGTAAAATATAAGGTTTTTCCCAATCAGTTTGGATTCCAACTCCACTATATTTTAGCATTAACTCATTATCTATATTCAAATTTTCATTTTTTAAAATATCCATTGCAGGACAACCAAAATTAAAGATATATTTTGGGTCTTCACCCATTTTTATAAGTCTCTTTTTAGATTCTTCAGTTGATGGAAAATGTAAATCGGAAAGTTTTGTAATAGCATGTCTAACTCTCTCATCAATATTTCCACTAATTTCACCACCTTGAATATGTACAAGTTTAATATTTAAATATGATGCAGCAATTGCTGTTGCCATAGTTTCAAACCTATCAGCAACAGTTACAACTAAATCTGGTTTTAAATCTTCAAACACATTTGAAAGTTCCATTATTCCAAGACCTGTTGATTTTGCTTGAGTAGCTAATGTTTCGCCCTCAATAACATAATAAAGTGAACGAATTGGAGAAAAACCATCTTTTTTTAAAACATCTACAGCTTTTCCAAATCTATCAAGCATCATAGAAGCTCCAACAACTATTTGAAGTTCAATATTTTCTCTTTTTTGAAGTGCTTTTAATAAATATTTAACCCTCCCATAATTTGCTCTACTTGCAACTACAACACATATTTTTCTTTTCAATATAAATCCTCTTTATTTAAAAACTCTTGTGCTTTTTTTGAAATTTTTAATTTTTTACCAATAACACTCTTATACTCTTTTGTAGAGATTCCACAACCAGAGGGTTTTTTACTTTCTAAATCTTCAAAAGTTATTATATCACCTTCATTTAAATCTCTATTAATAGCCAAAGATTTTCCAAAAATTTTGTTCATTGTGGCAAATTCTAAATTATTATCTTTATCTATTAGATTTGAGTTTGCTTCATCTATGAATCTAATTCCTTCAACTAATTGTTTAATTTCATCAATTTGGAGTGAAGATGTTGCATCTGGGCCAAACATTCGTTTATCAAAAACTGCATGTATCTCTATTAGTGAAGCACCAAGTGCAACAGCTGAAAGTGAGGCATAAATCATACCAGAATGGTCAGATAAACCTATTTTTTTATTGTATCTCTCTTGCATCTGCTTAATTACATTTAATCCAACTTTATTTGCAGGAGTTGGATACATAGATGTACATTGAAATAAACTAATACTAACTTTAAAAGATTCTAAAAATTTAACTGCTTCATCTAACTCTTTAAAACTACTCATTCCTGAAGAGAGTAAAATTTCTTTTTTTGTTTTAGCAACTTTTTCTAATAATAAAAAATTTTCTACATCGCCTGAACTTATTTTATATCTTTTAATTCCCATCTCTTCCAATAAATCTACCGCTTCTAGTGAAAATGGTGTACTCATAAATTCAAGCCCCACATCTTCACAATGTTTTTTTATATCTCTCCACTGCTCTTTTGTAAACTCCATTCGCTTCCAATAATCAAAACGAGTCTTATCTACATACGAAAAATTTACTCTAAACGGCTCTTTTTCGCTACTTTCGGCCTTTGCAATATGAGTTTGAAATTTTATTGCATCAATACCAGTCCTTGATAAGGCATCAATGTAAGAGTGTAGTATCCCTAAACTTCCATCGTGTGCTTGAGCAATTTCTGAAATTATAAAAGTTTTTTCCAAATTTCACCTTTATTAATAATCTATTTTACTATTTCATAATTTTTTAAAAATATTTTTTGTAATTTACTCATTTTATTAACTTCTTTTTCATCTATTAGTTGATTTTTAGATGTTTTATTCCTTTTCTCAAATGATAATCCTCTAAAATTAACTCTTATAGTATCTCTATATTTATTCTCTTTATCTCCAAATTTATCCCAATTAGGACCTTTATGAAAACCATTAACATCAACAATTGCAACTGTTGCTTTTTTTCCATAAAAAGTAACCCAATTTTCTCTTGGATACTCTTTCTCTACCTCTTTATCACTTATCCTTCCATAATTTTCATTAATTCCTAAGTCAAAATTAGTTCTAGGTATGCAAGATTTCACATCGTGTTTATGAGAATTTGGAACAAATGTTAATGGTCCCCTTTTTCCATCTATATCTATTAAGTGTACAAAAACTTGAATAACATCATGCTCATCACTATCTTTATGAAAGTTACTTGCTTCAATTGGTTCATCTTGTGGAAAATTTCTCATTACAAGAGAACTATGTTCTGGAACATATCCTAAATAGTTAGTTACAATTTTTAGAATAGATTCATTAAAAAATATTTCTATAACATTTGATATATTTAGTAAAGGATTTTCTATAATGATATTTTGCTCAAATGCTTCAATTTCTTCATAAGAAAAGCCATCTAATGTAGGAATCCTTCCGTGTGAAACATTATAACCAGCACTGAAATTAATTTTTAAATTTTTAAATAATTTATCAGCTTTTTCATCTATCAAGTTAATTAATTCATCACTAAAAAAATTATTAATCACTGTATAGCCTTGCTTTTTTAAATTATCTATATGAGTTTGTTCAAACTCGTTTGGTTCAAAAAGATTAATACTATCTTTAAAAACTTTTCTATTTTCTCTATTTGCTATTTTTTTAGATAAAAATCTTCTAATTTTACATATACAACTATAAAGTGCTGGAAAACTTCTAATTGTTTTTAAAATTGGGTTTGGTTTACTATTTGGATTATACTTTACAGCACTTTTTAACTCTTGTATTCTCTCTTGACTTAACATTTATTCCTCCTTTTTTAATAGGATATGAATTTCTGAAGAAGTTTCTTTTTTATCTAACTGAAGTTGTAATGTATCAATTAAGGGTAAAAATTTTTTATCAAAATTATTTAATGTATTTAAAGGTTGATTATTTTTTTCCATCATCACTCTTAAACTTCTATATAAATCGTGAATATCTGAACTAAACCACCATTCAGCTTTAATTTTAAAATTATACATATTTGCCAAATAATTTAGAGATTCTTTTGTATAAAGATGAGTGTGACCACCATATAAAACTCTCTCAAAAACATCAGGAAAAGCTAGTTGAAAATATGTACTTAAATTAAATAAAGGTACAGCTAAATAGAAATACTTAATATTTTTATTTTCATTTATAGCTTCAAAAAAAGAAGTTGGAGATTGTAAATGTTCTAATACCATAATTGCTGATAGCACATCAACTTTTGCATTTTTTATATAATTTATAGTATCATTTAACTCAATAGCTTTTAATTTATTAGTTTTTAAAATTTCATTTCCAATATCTACTTGACTTTTAGAAACTTCAATTCCTTCAACTTTCTCAATATTAAATTCTTTATACATAGCATATACAAGATGACCTACTCCACATCCAACATCTAAAAATGAACTCTTTTGTATATTTACATTATCTTCTTTCAAAGATTCCAATAAAAAATTAACTTTAGGTGCATAAACATTTTTAACTTTATTTAAATAGCTTTCTATATCTATTCTTTGATACTCTCTTCTATAATCATTTGGATTATCTTTTGTGTAATTAAACTCCAAAAACTCATCTGTATCTTCAAATCCACCATTTAAATGTCCACAAGTTTTACATTGATAATACTCTATTCCTTGTCTTATCAAAGAGATTTCATTTAAATTACTATTACATATTTTACAATTTAATCTTTTGGGTTGACATTTATAAAAATTTATTGACTTTTTTTCTTCTTTTACTAATTTATCATTTTGTTCTGAAAAATAACTTTTAATAGCTAAAATATCTCCTATACTTTTTCCATATTTTTTCATTTTTGACCTTGTAATAACTTTTTTGCTTTTTTGAAATCTTCAATAGTATCAATATTTACACTTTTTTCTTTTGGCATTACAAAAGGAAGTGTTTTTTCAGTCATAAGTGATTCACTTTTTAAAAATAGTTCAGTTTTTATCATATAAATAGCGCCATTTGCTAAATAAGCTTTTGGTAAATCTTGCCTTCTTGTAAATGGATACTTGTCATTTATGGCTCCTTGTAAGTAGCCATCTGAATTTACAATATAAGCTTTTAATATTTCAATATCAGGTGAAACAACAGAAATTAAAGCATTTGCATCTTGTTCTAAAAAAAACTTAACTGCATTATCAATATCATTACTATCTCTACAAGGAGATGTTGGCTGTAAAATTACAACTATATCAAAATTTTTACCTTTAGATGATAATTCATTTAAAACTTGAGTTATTACAGGCATCGTTGAAGCTTTGTCAGTTGCTAACTCTTTCGGTCTATTTATAATTTCAGCACCAAATTTTTTTGAAATTTCTAAAATCTCTTTATCTTCACTTGAAACTATCGTTGTATCAATTAAATTAGAATTAAGTGAAGCTTCTATTGTATAAGCTATTAAGGGTTTTCCATTTAAATCTTTAATATTTTTTCTTGGAACTCCTTTTGAGCCTCCTCTTGCAGGAATTATTGCTAAAATTTTATATTTTTTCATAACTATCTTCATTTTTTTGTAATTCTAAAATTTTCTCTAATCCAATGGATATGTGTTTTTCAAATTTATCATATAGCGGAAATCCACGTTGATAGAAGAAATTTATCATTTTATTGTTTTCTTCCTCTTTCTCTTCATTTGAAATTTCAAAATTTAAAAAATCTTCAATTTCATAAAATATATTTACCATATTATTTAATGATTTAATTAGCTTTGAATCTGTGTATATATAATCGTTTGTTAATAAAAAATATTTTTTACCAAATGCTACAGCTTCAAATAAAGTTGTACCACCAAAACCTATTATTAACTCTGATTTTTGTATTAAATCTTTGCCACTAATACTACTATTCAAAAGTATAACATTATTTAATGATAGAATTTTTTTATAAAATGAAATTCCTCTCATACCATATCCAAGAGGATGCTCTTTTACCACTAAAATATATCCTAGTGGCAAAGATTTAGAAATATTAAAGATAATTTCTAATTGATTCATAAAATATGGTGCTCTTGAAGACGTTGAGGCTTCTGGTTGAATTTGAAGTGGAAAATAGAATATTTTTAATCCATATTTTATATTATTAGTTTCAATAAATTTTTTAGCAAATAATAAAATAAATCTATTATATGCTCTATTTAGGTTTGCAAATAATTTATTGCAAATTGAAGGTTTATCAATATTAAGAAACTTCCTTATTTTTTGATTTTTATTTTCATAACCAAATAACATAAATTTTAACATATTAGCATTAAGAATATTGGGAGATATTATTCCTAAAAAACCTTTTTTAACATCTTTTCGTTTTTTTGTATACTCTTTAAAATGTGCTTTATTATCATAATTTTTTATATGTTCTTTTTTAGAATCCTCAATTACCTCTTTTTTAGTAATATAATTATTTAAAGGAGTACATCCTAAACCTTCATTGATATAGCAAGTTTGATTATCAACTATCCAATGTGGATGAAAAGCTAAACATTTTTTATTAAAATGTTCAGAAAGTAAATATCCAAGTGTAGAAATAAAATTATCTGCATAGCCTCCAAAAACTATTTTTGTATTTGGGATATATTGTTCAATAAATAAAGTATAACTCTTAATAAAAAACATCATATCATCATAAGATAAACTTTTATTTCCCAAAGTTTTTTCAATTCCAAAATAGTAATTAGATATAAATCTTTCCGTTACAATGGCTCTCATAAAATTCACATTTTTATATTTATTTTGAAATTCATGTATTGAATAACTTTCTATATAACCAAAGTTTTTTTCAAGAAAATTTTCATAAGATTCTGAATTTAAAATATTACTTTTTCTATAAGTTAATATTTTATACTTAATATTTCTATTTAAATGTTTGGCTACTTCACTCAAAGTATTATCTAATGAATAAGAAAAATTTGAAATAAATAAAATATCCATCAAGTAAATCTCCAAAAAAATTTAAAAAAAGAGTATCAAAATTTAACTTAAATATCGATACTCCCTAATCTTTGCCTTTAAATCCTTAGCATTCCATAAATCGCTTATAATAGCCACCATATCGGCACCTGCTTCAATCAACTCTTTTGCATTTATAGAGCTTATCCCACCTATTGCACAAATTGGAATACTCAATTTCTCTTTTGCATTCATCAAAACTTCTTTATCTACTATTTTTGCATTTGGTTTTGTAGTTGAGTTAAAAAATGAGCCAAAAGCCACATAATTAGCCCCTTCTTCTTGCATTTTATGGGCATATTCTACATCGCCATAACAAGAGACACCTATGATTTTATCTTTGCCTAAAATTTTTCTTGCATCTTTTAATTTTATATCATCTTTGCCTATATGCAATCCATCAGCCCAGATTTTAGCCACTAAATTAACCCTATCATCAATTATTAATTTTGCATCGTAATCTTTACATAAGTTTAAAATATCTTTCGCAATCGCTTCAAGTTCGCCATCACTTAGAGTTTTATCTCTAAGTTGAACAATTTTTACTCCAGCTTCAAGTGTATCTCTTAAAATAGATAATATGTTTGAATATGGAGTTAATTTTTCATCGGTAATTGCATATAAGCCTCTCATTTTTATAAATCTTTCTCTACAATCTTTGCAAAAGTATTGAAATAAATATCTTTTAATTTTGAAATTTCCATCTCAACTTCATCAACCACAAATTTATCTTTGCAAACTTCACCGATTTTAACTACTTCAATATCAATTCTTTGAGCTAGTTTTTCAAATGCTTCACCATCTTCAACTTCCACAATTGCTCGGCTTAAACTTTCACTAAAAATATTTTGAGCTAAATTTGTTTCAACTTTTAGCCCAAAATTACTAATCGCACACATTTTAGCTAAAGCAATCGCAACTCCACCAACATTCACATCTTTTGCACTTTCAATCAAACATTTAGCATTAGCCTCTTGTAATAATTTCCAAAGTTTAAGTTCTCTTTTATATTTAATTTTTGGCATTTTTCCTGCGATTTGATTATAAAGAGCTTTTAAATATAAACTTCCGCCAAATTCACTTCTAGTTTTGCCAATTAAATAGAGTGAATTTCCCTCTTTTTTGAGCTTAGAATTTATTATTTTTTTAGGCTCATCAATACGTCCAACCATCGCAATTGATGGGGTTGGATAAATGCTAACTCCATTTGTTTCATTATAAAGCGATACGTTTCCACTCACAACAGGAGTATTTAAAGTTTCACAAGCTTTTTTTATCCCCTCACACGACTTTGCAAATTGCCACATAACTTCAGGGTTTTGTGGATTTCCAAAGTTTAGACAATCTGTAATTGCAAGTGGAATTGCGCCTTTTACTGCTACATTTCTACCACTTTCCATTACAGCTGCGGCACTTCCTTTTTTAGGGTTAATGTAGCAAAATCTAACATTACAATCAGAACTAATAGCAAGAGCTTTGCCGTTTTCTTTAATTCTAATCACACTGGCGTCAAGGCTTCCTCCAGCTTGATTTGTGTTTATTTGTACCATTGAGTCATACTGCTCATAAATCCAGGCTTTATCTACAACTTCTATATGAGAAAATAATCTTTCAAATGCTTCTTGATTTGAAATTTCTTTATCTAAAGTTATATTTTTAATATTTTCTAAATATTTTGGTTTTTGAATTGCTCGTTCTAGTACAGGTGCTTCTTCGCTAACTGGTGCAACAGGCACATTTGCAACCAATTCTCCGTGCCAAAAAAGCTCCATAACTCCCGTATCAGTCACTTCTCCAACAACTGCAACATCAAGCTCATACTTTTGAAAAATCTCAATTACTTTCTCTTCGTACCCTTTTTTTGCACAAATTAACATTCTCTCTTGAGATTCGCTTAGCATCAGTTCATATGGAACCATTGCTTCTTCTCTCATCGGGACTTTGTCAAGGTGCATCTTCATCCCGCTTCCACTTCTTCCAGCCATCTCAAAACTACTCGAAGTTAGCCCAGCAGCTCCCATATCTTGAATACCAACAATATAATCAGTTTTAAATAGCTCCAAACAAGCCTCTAATAAAAGCTTTTCAGTAAAAGGGTCGCCAACTTGTACCGTTGGACGAAGTTTTTTTGACTCTTCGCTAAAGCTATCACTACTCATAACAGCACCACCAAGCCCATCTCTTCCCGTTTTACTTCCAACATAAATTACAGGATTGCCGATACCTTCAGCCTTTCCATAAAAAATTTCATCGCTTTTAGCAATTCCAAGTGAAAAAGCATTTACTAAAATATTGCCCTCATAACAATCTTCAAATGTAGTCTCTCCTCCAATTGTTGGAACTCCCATACAATTGCCATATCCTCCAATTCCACTTACAACACCTTTTAGTAAATATCTGTGTTTAGCTCCAACTTTATCATCACGGCTAATATCAGCAAATCGGATTGAGTTTAAATTTGCGATTGGTCTAGCACCCATTGTAAAGACATCTCTAAGTATTCCACCAACTCCTGTAGCTGCTCCTTGATATGGCTCGATGAAACTAGGATGATTGTGACTTTCCATCTTAAATACTGCAGCCATTCCACCGCCAATATCGATTACTCCAGCATTTTCACCAGGTCCTTGAATTACCCACGTGGCTTTTGTTGGAAATCCTCTTAAATATTTTTTGCTTGATTTGTAGCTACAATGCTCACTCCACATTGCCGAAAATATGCCTATTTCTACTAAATTTGGCTCTCTTTTTAAAATCTCTTTAATATGTTCATAATCTTGCTCACTTAACTTATGAGAAGCTAAAATTTTATTTAAATCTTGCATCAAACTCTCCTTTATTTTTGAAATTATAACTTAAAAAAATTAAATTTATACATAATTATTTTATAATTATCTTATAATATTTAGTTATATATTTAATATTAATATTTTTTTATTTTGACCAATAAATTTTAAATTAACTAAAAGTTTCATATTATTTAGCATATTAGTTAACTCATACCAAATCTTCCTAAGATTTAGGTGTAATGTTATTATGATAAGTAGAAATGTAAAAATAGACATAGTAGAAAGTTTAGAGGTGTT
>DZAZ01000128.1 GCA_022729755.1 Helicobacter cetorum
AATTTACTGTTTTAGGTGGTAAAATATTTGTGATATTATAGCAGGGGATGTGACAGGCTATTAAATTTGTGTTATAATAGTTTTGGCTGTTTGTGGGAAGTAGTTTTTATTTTAGGTTGAGTGATGGAAAATAGTGTTTTTGCAAAAGAAGAGAGATTTATTCAAGATATAGAAGTTATTCTTAAAAATAAAAATTTAAATGAAAATGTAGAAGTTTTTGAAACACTATTAAAAGAGTATAAAAAAATAAATAAAAGATTTCACAAAATCGTTACAATGAGCGATAAGCAACAAGAAGAGGTTAATAAAAAAAATCAAACTTTAAAAGAGTTATCTGTAACTCTTTCTAAATATCTTTCACCTCAAATATATCAATCAATTTTTATGGGTAAACACGATGGAAGTTTAAAATCTTCAAGAAAAAAGTTAAGTATATTTTTTTCTGATATTGTGAATTTTACAGGAACTACTGAAACAATGGCACCTGAAGAGTTAACTAAATTTTTAAATCACTATTTGGATGAAATGTTTTCCATTGCACTAAAACACGGTGCTACGATTGATAAATTTATAGGTGATGCTATTTTAATTTTCTTTGGAGACCCAGAAAGCAAGGGAGATAAGGCTGATGCAATTGCTTGTGCATCTATGGCGATAGAGATGAGAGAACGAATGGAGGCACTCTCTAAGATTTGGATGAATGCAGGATTAAAAGAGCCATTTAAGGTTAGAATTGGAATTTCGACAGGTTATGTTACAGTCGGAAACTTCGGAAGTAGTCATAGAATGGATTATACTATTATTGGTGGACAAGTAAATTTAGCAAGTAGACTTCAATCAAACTCTAATATTAATGAAATTTTAATTTCATATGATACTTATGCACTTATAAAAGATAAAATTTTTTGTGAAGAAAAAGGTTCAATTTTAGTAAAAGGTATTCCGTATCCGATTTTAACTTATCAAGTGATTAATCATTTTGACAAAATCAAGCAAAAAGATGAAATAACCAAAGTTGGGGATGGTTTTTCATTTTATTTAAATAAAGATAAGATAAAAAAAGAGGAAATTTTAAGAGCTTTAAATGATATAAAAGAGGATTTGGAAAATAGTTAATTTACAAAATTCTCCAACTCAAAAGATAACTTTTAGAAATCACAATTATTTTATAAAAAGAGATGATTTATTGAGTTTTGATTTTTCAGGAAATAAAGCTAGAAAGTTTTATTACTTTTTTGAACAAGATTTAAATAACATAGATATAATCGCCTCTTATGGTGGAAATCAATCAAATGCAATGTACTCACTTTCAATTTTAGCTAAAATAAAAAATAAAAATTTTCACTACTACACAAAAACACTTCCAAAATATTTAAAAGATAATCCAACGGCAAACTTTAAATATGCCCTAAATAATCAAATGAAAATTATTGAAATAGATGATTTTGAAAAAATAAAATTGAACTCTAAAACTTTGCTTATAAAACAAGGAGGAGCTGAAGAGTTTGCAGAGTATGGAGTTAAAATTTTGGCAAAAGAGATAGAAGAGTTTACAATAAAAAACCACTTAAATGAGTTATCGATTTTTTTACCTTCAGGCACGGGTACAACAGCACTTTATCTACAAAAACATATAAAATATAAAGTTTATACAACTCCGTGTGTTGGGGATAGTGAATATTTAAAAAAACAATTTTTAGAGCTTGAAAAAGATGAAAAAATTCATCCAATAATCTTAAATTTAGATAAAAAGTATCATTTTGGAAAGTTGTACTTGGAATTTTTTGAAATTTATAAAGAGTTATTAAATGAAACTGAAATAGAGTTTGATTTACTCTATGACCCAAAAGGGTGGTTAGTTTTGGATAAATTTAAAAAAGAGTTAAATAAGAATATTTTATATATTCACTGTGGTGGAGTGATTGGAAATGAGAGTATGATTGAGCGATATAAAAAACTCACATCAAATCTTTAAAATTAGCTTCAATTTCTGTTTGATTAGCTTTTATAACTCCTCGTTCTGTAATTAAGCCCGTAATTAGCCTATTTGGAGTTACATCAAAGCCATAATTAATCGCTGGTGAATTTTTTGGAGTTATTAAAATTTCTTCAATTTCTCCTTTAGAGTTTAAACCTTTCATATATTTAACTTCATCTTCACTTCTAGTTTCTATCGGAATTTGTGTTATTCCATCGATAATATTAAAATCAAAAGTAGATGATGGTAATGCCACATAAAATGGAATATTATTATCTTTTGCACTTAAAGCTTTCAGATAAGTTCCTATTTTATTTGCAACATCGCCTTGTCTTGAAACTCTATCAGCTCCAACAATCACAATATCAACTAAATTATGTTGCATCAAATGACCGCCAGTATTATCAGCGATAATCGTGTGTTTAACTCCATCTTTAGCCAATTCCCAAGCCGTTAAATTTGCACCTTGATTTCGAGGTCTAGTTTCATCTACATAAACGTGAACATCAACTCCTCTTTTTTTTGCTTCATAAATTGGAGCTAAAGCTGTTCCCATATCCAAAACGGCGAGCCATCCAGCATTACAGTGAGTTAAAATATTAATTGAAGTTTTATTTTTTGCTTTAAGTATTGCTTCAATAATATCAGCTCCATATTTCGCGATTTCTTCACTTTTTTTTGCCTCTTCATCAGTTAATTCAATTGCCTTTTTTAGTGCAATTTCGATTAAGTTTTCTTTAGTATTTTCTATTGCTTGAAGCATTTTATCAACAGCCCACATTAAATTTATTGCAGTTGGACGAGATTGTCTAATCTCTTTTACTTTTTGTTTAAAATTTTCATTTACCTCTTTTGTCTCTTTAATTGCTAAATAAACACCAAAAGCTCCAACACAACCGATAACTCCAGCACCTCTAATAATCATATCTTTTATTGCAACTACACAATCTTCACTAGTTTTTAATATTACATTCTCTTCAATGTGAGGTAATTTCGTTTGGTCAATTACTTCTAAAAATCCATCTTCTCTAAGCCAAATTGGTCTATATTTACCATTCATTTTAAGTTACCTTTTATAAATTAAACTAAATTTGATTGTAATTAATTCTTATTTAAAAAAACCTTTATTCCAAACACTTTCAAACTTTCACATTTAGAATTTATTAACAAAAAAAAAGGTAGAATCCAAAAAAAATTTAATTGAACTTTAAAGATAAGGAAGTGTATGGACTTACTTACAAACTTTCGTGACAACTGCGGTTTTGGGCTTTTAGCAAGTATAAAAAATATTCCATCACATAAGAACCTTGAAGATGCGATTATTGCACTTGAGCGAATGATGCA
>DZAZ01000055.1 GCA_022729755.1 Helicobacter cetorum
TGTTAATACAGGCTATTATATATTTAAAGGTAAAAAAATAGGCTGGTAATTCATTATTCCCAAGTTCCAGCTTGGGAATACCTATATTTCAAACACATTAAAGGCTTATTTTGAAAAAAATAATTTTATTTTCTACGATACCTATAATAATTTTTGCTAAACCTCTTCAAATTGAAGATATTTTATCTGATAAAAATGAGTTTAAATTAAACTCTACTATTTCATATTCAAATATAGACTCAAAAAGTTTAAATACACAATTTGTGAAATATGATATTAGCGAAAACAATTCAATTACTATTCCAATAGTTGCAGGTGAAAATCAAACCGATACAGATTTTTTAAACTTTAGCTTAGACTTAAAATATGGAATTACAAAAAGACTTGAATTTTTTAGTTTTATAAATTTTGATTATACAAATAATAACTATTCATCAACTGATAATTTTACAAATAATAGTGATGGTGGATTTAATTCATTTGGACTTGGATTGTCTTATGAACTAAAAAGCGAAGATGAAAGCCCTGCTTTATTAGTAGGTTTAAGCACTCAAGCAATCGAAAAAACAAAATTTGATGAATTTTCACAAAATAATTACTTGAAAAACTTTTCATTTTTTACAACTTCATTTTACACAAGTGACCCAATAGTATTCTCTTTAAGCCTATCGTATCAATTAAATTTAAATAAAAAGATAAATGAATTTTCTATGAATAATGGTGATAGCATAAATTTAACTCCAATGATATATTTTGCCGTAAATCCTTATACTTCGCTAAATTGGGGAGCAAAATATAGCTATAATTTAAAAGATAAAATTGATAATGAAATTATCTCAAATTCAAACTCAAATATTATGTTTATGCTTGGTGCAAGTTATGAACTAAATCCAAAATCAATAATTTCAGTAGATACAGATTTTAGCAACTCTACAGAATACTCACAAAATAGCATATCTTTGACTTATTCATATAGATTTTAAGATGAGAAATATTTTTATAATTAAATTTATTTGTCTCTTAAGTTTATCTGCTGATATAAATATAATTACAAAAGATTATAATATTAAAAAGCCCATTAAATCGTGGATAGAATTTAAAAATGAAAACTTAACAAAACAACAATTTGATTACTCTTGTGGTGCTGGTTCGCTTTCTACAATATTAACTCACTTTTATGATAAAAATATAACTGAAGTTATGATTTTAGATAATATTTTAAAAATTAAAAAAATTGATAAAGATAAAAAAGAGCTTGAAAACAGCACATTTGATTTATCTTTTGCAGATTTAACAGAAATTGCAAACTTAAATAATTTTAAAGCATTAGGATTAGCGATTGAATTTGAAAGTTTATACAAAATAAAATCACCCGTAATTTTATATGTAAAAATCCGTAAAAATGAACATTTTACAGTTTTTAAAGCTATTGATGAGCATTTTGTATATTTAGCCGACCCAAGTATGGGAAATATAAAAGTAAAACTTTCAAAATTTAAAGAGATGTTTTTTCAAAGAAATGATTATAAATTTAAAGGAAAAATTTTAGCAGTTTTACCAAATAGTGAAGCAGATAAATTAAGTGTTAATAAAGATTTTATGAAAATAGAAAAATACTCAAATTTGATTTATGAAATAATAAAAGATAAATTCATAAAAAATTAAACCCAAAAAACAAACTCCCAAACACCCCAAATTTGATATAATAAGCAGAAAAAAATGGAGTGAGAAATGAATTTAGCATTAGTTGAAAATGACATTTTAAAAGATTTTTTACAAAATGAGTGCAAAAATAGTATTGAAATATTCAATCAAAAAATTGTAAATTTAATTGAAGATTATAAAATTAAAAAAAGTATTAAAAGTGGGATGATTGAAGTAAAAGAGGCTATTAATGGGAAGAAAGAATTAAAAAATGCTTTTACACTTTTAAAAGAATTGAAATAATGGATATAAAAGTTACTGAAACTTTTGAAAAAGAAATTATAAATCTTAAAAAAAGATTTATAAATATAGACAGAGATTTTGAAAATTTATTACAGCAATTAATAAACAATCCAAAAAGTGGTGGCTATAGAGTTATCACATATTTAATAGAAAATAAAATTATATATTTAATAACTATTTATTATAAAAGTGATAGAGATACTATTACTGATGACGAAATTTTAGAAATAGCTAAAAAAGAAAAACTAATTTAAAACTACTTCTAAAATTTTTACAAAACACCCTATAAACTCCCCAAATTTGATATAATAAGCAGAAAAAATGGAGTGTGAAAATGCTAAGTATAAATGAATTTAGAACAAATATCAAAACTTATGTAGATATGACTATCAGTACACATGAGCCATTAAAGGTAACGAGGCGAAATGGTGGAGATTTTGTGCTTATGTCTTTAGAAGATTATGAGAGAGAAAGAGAGACTTTATATGTGTTGCAAAATAGCTCTTTGATGAGTCAAGTTTTGAAATCTATTGAAACTTTCAATCAAAGTGGTGGTTACAAGCCAAACCAAAAAGAGCTAAATGAAATCAATAGTATTTGAAGGAAACATTTGGGCAGAGTATGAAAAACTAAGAACCAAAGATAAAATTCTTCATAAAAATTTATGCAAAATCATACAAGAGCTACAAAGAGGTGAGCCTACAAAAGGCTTAGGTAAGCCAGAAGCACTTAATTAAACACAACTTACTAATGCGATATTTTTTTAAGCATATTTATAATTTCTTCACTTACTTTATGAAGGCTAACAGATTTATCAACTCCACCAAGTTCAACGGCAACTCGCGGCATTCCATAAACTACACAACTAGCTTCATCTTGAGCAATATTGACAGCTCCTGCTTTTTTCATATTAAGCATTCCTTTAGCTCCGTCGCTTCCCATTCCTGTGAGTATTACTCCGATGGCATTTGCTCCAGCTACTTTTGCAACAGAATTGAATAACACATCAACACTAGGTTTATGACCTGAAACTTTATCGCCATCGCCGATTTCTACGAAATATTTCGCTCCACTTCTTCTAAGAACCATATGATAATCTCCTGGGGCAATCAAAGCTTTACCATTTCCTACAATATCGCCATTACTAGCCTCTTTTACTTCTATTTGGCAAAGTTGGTTTAATCGTTCGGCAAAAGTTTTTGTAAATTTTGGAGGCATGTGTTGAACTATTATAATTCCTGGGGAATTTCGAGGCATTCTAATTAATACCTCTTTTAAGGCTTCAGTTCCACCCGTACTAGCTCCAATTGCTACTATTTTATTAGTTGTTTCGGCTAATGCTGAAATAGGCTTAGTGTTTATGGGCTTTGTGTGGATTAATCTTTTTACATTTACTTTTGAAGCTGATATTACTTTTTCGATGATTTCAGCTTTTATCTCACCAATTCCATCATAAATATTTGAATGAGGTTTAGCCACAAAATCAATTGCACCAGATTCAAGTGCATCTAGGGTTGTTTTAGCTCCACTTCTTGTAAGAGAACTTACCATTACAACGGGAGTTGGCATATATTGCATAAGTTTTTTTAAAAATGTAATTCCATCCATTCGTGGCATTTCCACATCAAGACAAATCACATCAGGCTTAAGTTCTACTATCATATCTCTTGCTATGTAAGCATCAGGTGCCGTTCCAACCACATTTATCGTAGGTTCACTCTCCAGCACACTTTTAATGAGTGTCCTAGCTGTGGCACTATCATCGACGACTAAAACATTAATCATTACTCACTCTTTTGTGCATATTTTAAAAATATTTTTCCTGTATCGCTTTGCATCATAATCCTCCTTCCTCTAAAACCACCAACATCTTCGGCTAAAATTTTAATTCCATATTCTTTTAATATCTCTTTTGCAATTAAAATATTTTTTTTTCCAACTAACATTTCAGGTGTTGTGATATTGTTTATATTACCTCCACCAAAAACTTTAGCTTGTAAATTTTGAACTCTTGAGCCTTTTTCAACGATTTTTTCAATCATTTTAGGGATAGAAACATTGCCATATTTTGGACTTTGTAAGCCATTCCCATTCCAAAGAGGAACCAAATAGTGGTTCATTCCTGCAATTTGATTGTATGGGTCAAACAAGCAAACTGCGATGCAAGAGCCTAAAACAGTTATTATTTCCGTTGGTTTAGTTGCGATATGTATTTCACCAACACCTATAAATTTTTTTTCATACATTAAAACTCTTTTCCCTCAATTTCACCTTCATTAAAATTATCAAAAAATAGTTCATTTGAACTTTCACTACTATCTATACTTATTAACTCTTCGTTAACTTTTGGAATTTTAACTATAAAAGTTGTCTCACCCTCATTACTCACAAAATCTATCGTTCCATCTAATGCTTCAGCTTCACCTAAAGCCACACTAAGCCCAAGACCTAGCCCAACTTGAGCTCTTGTTTTTCCACTTGAGTATTTTGTAAATCGATTAAAAATTTCTTTTTTAAAATCTATATTTATTCCCTCTCCAAAGTCTTTAACTTCGACATAAAAACACTTCTCATCACAATCTAGTGTGATAATTACTCGTGTGTTTGGATATGAGTGTTCACAACCGTTTGAAATTAAATTTAATAGTATTAGATAAATTTTTTCAGAGTCGCTTATTATTTTGTATTTGCAATTATCGATAAATTCAACTTGCAAATTTTTATCTTCTGTTAAATATTTTAAACTATATAAAACATCTTCAAATACATTCTTAAAATTTACAGCGGAGTAATAATTTGCAATTTCACCAGCTTCAATTTCAGTTGCAGCAAAAATATTTTTAAAGTAAAAATCTAACTTCCTAATTTCCATATTAATAAGTCTTGAAACTTCATTTAACCTATCTTTGTGAGAACTATTAATCAATGAACTAGCTAAATTTAGCAAAGATGAGAGTGGATTATTAAACTCATTTTTAATCAAAGATAAAAATTGTGTTTTTATTTTTTCAGACTCCTTTGCCTTTTCATTTAATTCTAAAAGTTTTTTAGTTAAAAACTCCATTTCGTTCATTGAAGCATTTTTTTCTTCAAATCTTCTTTCAATTTCTGCAATTATGACTTTATCGTCAACT
This sequence comes from Helicobacter cetorum, assembly GCA_022729755.1. Lineage (GTDB taxonomy): Bacteria > Campylobacterota > Campylobacteria > Campylobacterales > BB28 > BB28. The sequence continues at coordinate 5,082 of DZAZ01000055.1, forward strand.
TCTCTTAAATCCATATTAAATCCTTTTAAAAAAGTTCTAAATCGTTGTCATCGTCTTCTTCAGGTTTAGCTAAAACACTCTCTATTTGAAGACAAGAGTTTAAAAGCGAACTATCGAGATAGTGAATATCTCTTGCATTTTGCTCTACAAAAATACTCTTCCTCCAATTTGATAAATCTTCAAGTACGCTTAAAAGTAAATTTGTAAACAATCTTATATTTATCTCTTTTAACTGTTCTTGCCCAATGCCATTTAAAAATTTAATTAATGAATTTATTCCAATTGAAAGATTTTGAAACTCAACCAATTCATAAATGACATTATTATAAATTGTGAAATTTTGATTTATTAAGCTTAGAGTATCTTTTGATGGAGTTTTTTCAAACTCAAAAATAGCTTCACTAATTTTATCTTCAGTTACTTCAAGCTCTTCAATTTTATCGATTAAATCAAGTGGAGTATTCCCTAAAAATTCTTTTGCTGAAATTCCCTTATCGTGAGATGCTCTTAAAATATGCTCTTCTTCATCATTTAAATAGTGTTTTATTCCCGAACTTTTTATCTCTTTTAATTTATGGAATGAAAAAGAGAGTTTTCCATCTTGAACTGAAAAAATTAGCTCTGGATAGTGTTTTAAAATAATATTTTTTATAACTTTTTCATTGATACTATCGATGTTTGTTTGAGTAATATAGAGTGTTTCATCATTTTCTTCTGAAATTACTTCAAAATATTTATCTGATTTTAATAAAAGTTGTCCTAAAACATAAACAACTCTCATACAATAATTTAAATCTTCAACCTCTTTGTGGCTATCAGTTGCATAATATTCCCAAAATTCTGCTAAAGAAGAGTTATCGAACACTCTAAAAATTAAAGAACGATTGTAAACATTTTTATTTAAAAGATTTATTGCTTGATTGTCAAAATGTCGCTTTCCTCTATATTCGATTAACTCTAAATAATGCTCAACTCTTTTTTTAAAAACAATTCCATCGATTGGTTTTACAATGTAATCTTCGGCTCCATTTCGTATCATTATATTTTTAGAATCTTCATCATCAAGTGCAGTAACAGCGATTATCATAACTTTTTTATCAAATAAGCGAATCTCTTTTGTAGCTTCAATACCATCCATTATGGGCATCATTATATCCATAAAAATTAAATCTACTTTTTCATCTTTGCAAATTTTAATGGCTTCAACTCCATTTAATGCAGTCAAAATTTTTAAATCCTTAAAATTTTCTAATAAAAGCTCAAGTGTTAATAAATTGTTACTATTATCATCTACTATTAATACTTTTCGCAATTCAATTTCCTTTTCTTAATTTTTCGCTTAAAATGAAGTTGGTTCCACCTAAAATTCTTGAATCTTCAATTTTATAATCAATATGAAGTCCATCGCAAATTAATTTTACCATATGAAGACCAACTCCCGTGCCTTCTTCTTTGTGTAGTATATTTTCATTATCTTGTTCATACATTTCAAACACTTTTTTTTTATCTTTAATTCCAGAGCCATCATCTGCAATTGAAAGTCTAAATTTTAAGTCATCTTGCATACACTTATCTAATGTTATAAAAATTTTTTTATTTCCGTATTTTATGGCATTTGAAATAATATTAGCTACAACTTGTTTAAATCGTAACTCATCGCTTTTTATCATACAATCACTTTTAAAATTAAAAATAACTTCCATATCTTTTTTATCTATGAGTGAGCTAAACTCGTCAATTACCTCTTTTATCATATCATTAATACTTAAAATTTTATAATTAAATTTTATTTTACCTGATTTTAATTTTGCAATATCAAGCAAATTATTTACGATATTTAACATATAGTTTGCATTATCTTTTGAAAGAGTTGCTAAATTTATAAGTTTATCTTTTTTTTCACTTTGGCACTCTTTTAGGCTATCTATCATATAACTATTAAAATTTATAATTGCATTTAATGGAGTTTTAAGTTCGTGTGTAAAAAGGATTAAAAAAGAATCTTTCGCACTTTCTCTTGCTTTTATTATCTCTTGTTCTTTGATTTTTTCTTCAATTTTTTTCTTTAAAATCTCTTTTTCAGTTATATCTTTTCTAATCGATAAAAACTCTTTTATTTCACCATTTACATTTAAAATAGGAATTATCAAAGCTTCTGTAATATAAAATTTATCATCTTTTGTTCTATTTTTTACAACTCCTTGCCAAACTTGTTTATTCAAAATTGTACCCCATAAACTTTTAAATATATCAGGCTTTGTATCAGGATGTTTCACGACATTGTGAGTTTTACCTATCAACTCATCTGCCAAAAAGCCTGAACTTTCACAAAATTTTTTATTTACATAAGTAATAACACCCTCTTTATTTGTTTTTGAAACAGTATAATTTTCTATTAAAGCATCCATCACTCTACCATAATTAATTGAATTTTCAATTATTTCCCTCGAAACTGTATCTAAAGCCATTTTATACAGCTTTATATATTGAAGATTTTATTAATTTAAATTCACTTTGATTTTTAGTTAAAGATTCAGAATGTCCGACAAAAAGTAGTGCCTCTTTATCTAATATTTTTCTAAATTTTGAAATTAATTTTTGCTGTGTTGATGCATCAAAATATATCATTACATTTCGACAAAAAATAATATCAAATTTATTTTTGAAAATTGCAAAATTTCCATAAACTAAATTAAACATTCTAAAAAGGACTAATTTTTTTATCTCATTTTCTATTTGATAATTACCTTTGTCATCTTTTTTAAAATATTTAGTTTTGAAGTGTTTTGGGATATTTTCCATCTCTTTTTCTGTATAAACTCCCTTTAGTGCTTTTTGTAAAATTTCAGGTGAAATGTCAGTTGCTAAAATTTTTATGTCCCACTCCTTAATATTTGGTATATTTTCAAATAAAAAAATAGCAATAGAGTATGGCTCCTGCCCCGCTGAACAAGCTGCTGACCAAATGCGAAGTTTTTTATTTGTTTTTGTAGCTAAAATATTTTTTAAATTATCTTTTAAAAAACTCCATTGAGGTGGTTCTCTAAAAAATGAAGTTACATTAGTTGAAATAGCATCAATTAAATAAAGTATCTCTTGACTTGTTCTGTCATTTTCAACATATTCATAATACTCATAAAATGTATTTAAATTTAAGCTTTTTAACCTTTTTGAAAGTCTACTTTCAACCAATTTAACTTTTTGCGAAGATAGAGAAATACCTATGTGATTATAAATATAATCTTGAAATAGTTTAAACTCTTTTGGAGAAATTTTATATGAGTGCATTAGTATAACTCTTCAATGTTTAAAATAAGTGCTATTTCACCATTACCCATAACTGCACCACCTGAAACTTCTTTTAATTTTGATAGAGCTTTTCCAAGTGGCTTAATTACAACTTGTTGACGACCGATTAACTCATTGACTAATATTGCAAATTTACCCTTTTCATTTTCAACACAAACAAGAGTAGAATCCCAAGGATGAGGTTTTTTATCATCTAATTCTAATTTTTCATTCAATCTTACAATTGGTAAAATCTCTTCCCTTAAATTTACAAATTCACCCTTACCTTTTACAGTGTGAACTATCTCTTTTGTTGGTCTAAATGATTCTAAAATTGAAAGAATTGGAATAATAAATATTTCGCCAGAGCTTTCAACTAACATTCCATCGATAATTGCTAATGTTAATGGAAGTAAAATTGTAAATTTTGTACCACCACCCTCTTTTGACTCTATTTCCACTTTTCCAAGCAGTTTTTCAATCGAAGTATTTACAACATCAAGCCCAACTCCACGACCTGAAATATCGCTGATTTTATCAGCCGTTGATAAACCTGGTTGCATAATAAAACTATAAATTTCTTGGTCAGAATACTCAACTGCCTCTTTTGCTAAACCACCACTAATAGCTTTTGAAAGAACTTTATCTTTATTTATTCCTCGTCCATCTTCAGCTATTTCAATGGCAATATTTCCACCTTTATGATAAGCTCTAAGTGAAACCGTTCCAACGGCATCTTTGCCTAATTTTATTCTATCGGCTTCATTTGGCTCAATTCCATGGTCAATCGCATTTCTAACTATGTGAATTAATGGGTCAGAGAGTGAATCGACCATCGTTTTATCAATTTCAGTATCTTCACCTTGAATTACTAAATTTATTCTTTTATTTACTTTTTTACTTGCATCTCTTGCAACTCGCTTCATCTTATCAAATGTATCACGAATTGGAACCATTCTAAGTGACATAACTCTATTTTGAATAAGTTTAGAAATTTTAAATAAAGTTTCAAGTGTTTTATTTACTTGCTCATCTTGAACATTTTTTATAGCTTTATTTTCAGCTAAAAAGTTTTGTGCAATAACAAGTTCTCCAACCGAATCAAAAAGTTCATCTAATTTTTGAGTGTCGATTTTTACAAAAGATTTTTTATCATCTTTTTTAGGAGTTGGAGCTTTTTTTGTATCACTTTTCTCTTCTTTTACCTCTTCATCAGCTTTTTCTTCGATTACTTGAGATTTTTTTTCAACTTCTTCTTCAGATATTATCTCTTCAATTTTATACTCGCTATCTTCTAAAAATTCAAATATTTCTTTGATTTCATCTTTACTCTCTCTAGTAGCAAAAATTACAAGTACATCTTCAATATAGTTCTCTTGAGGGGTTAATTTATCAATTGTTGGGATATTTGCCATATGCCAACTTGACTCTATTATTCTGCCGTTTTGAGATAAAAGTTTAAAAAATACAGAGTGGTCAAATCCTCTAAAATAGCTATCTCTATCTAAATGTAAAGTTATAATAAAAGATTTTTCCCCATCTTCAAGTTTTAATGGAGTATCTAAAGTTGTTGTGCTAATTTCAAAATCTTCATTAAATTCAGATGATAAATTTTTTAATTCTTCTTTTTTGGGTGCTTTTTCTTCAGGCTCTACATTTAGGGCTTTTTGAATGCTTACTAAAATTTCATCATAACTCTTTGGTAACTCTTTTGTATTTCCAAGCTCAAAATCAAATACAATTTTAATCATATCAACAGCATCTAAAAATAAATCAATTTTATCAGCTTCGATATCTTTTTCAGAGTGTCTATAAAAATCTAGTAAATCCTCAAAATGGTGAACAAAAGCTCCAAGTTTAGTAAAAGCAAATGAGTTTGCACTTCCTTTTAGTGTATGAACACCTCTAAATAAATCATTTAATAAATCTTTATTACTAGGGTCTTCTTCAAAATTTATGATTTTTACATCAAGTTGTTCGATAATTTCTGTTGCTTCTTCGATGAAAATCTGTTTTAACTGTTCTTTATCCATTGTCTATCACCCATTTTATAGTGCCATATTCTGACAATTTAACCTCTTTATTATCTATAATAGGGATAGATAAAGAGGGTTTAGTTTTTTTAATACTAACCAAAAGTTGAAATAGTGCTGAAGTTTCAAATCTTTTTAACTCTCCATCTTCTATGTTGATGGCTTCTATATAATCTAACTTATCCTTGATAAATTCATAAAAATGAATAACATCATCAAGTTGCATACTAAGAGAGATATTTAGTTGGTCACCATCTACTTCAAATAACATTTAAAACTCTTTTAAATCGTGTTCATCTAATGGAAAAACATCATCCGTTTGAGATTTAGATTTTGTTGTTTTTGTTTGTTGTCTTGATTGAGTTTTATTATCTTTTTTATGCTCAATTTTCGCTACGTGCACCGCTTTTTTAATAGGTTGTTTTGTCAATTTTCTAGTTGGAGAATTTACTGCTGAAGTATCAATGTTTAATCCTACCATTCTAGCAATTTCAGCCACACTCTCTAACATTGCAATTGCTTGAGCATTAAGCTCTTCAGCTGCTGCTGCTGCCTCTTCTGAACTTGAAGCATTTTGTTGAGTAATTTCATCAATTTGACCCATTGCACTTGCTACTTGGTTCATTCCTTCAGCTTGTTCTGTTACTGAAGTTGAAATTTCACCAATAATATTTGAAGTTTTCTTAACTTTTTCTACAATCTCTTCAAATGCTTCGTTAGTTTCACCTGCAATTGCATTTCCATTTTTAATTTGTTGAATTGATTCTTCGATAATATTAGCCGTTTCTTTTGCTGCTGTAGCTGAACGTTGTGCTAAATTTTTTACCTCTTCAGCAACTACGGCAAATCCAAGACCGTGTTCACCAGCTCTTGCTGCTTCAACTGCCGCATTTAGTGCTAGTAAATTTGTTTGGAATGCTATCTCATCAATTGTTTTAATAATTTTTGAAATTCGCTCTGATGATGCATTTATCTCTTGCATTGAAGACATTAATTGTTTAATTTTTTTATTTCCACTATTTGCTGCTTCACTTGCTGCATTTGCTAGAGTGTTTGCTTCTCTTGAGTTTTCAGCATTTTGATTATTGATTGCTGTCGCTTCTTCTATTGTTGCACTTACTTGCTCAACTGAACTTGCTTGTTCTGTTGCTCCTTCAGCTAGTGCGATTGAAGAAGATGAAATTTCATTTGAAGCGGCTACTACTTGAGCATTTCCATCTGAAATTGTTTGAACCGCTGTAATAATAGGTTTAGTAATACTTCTAATAATTAAAAGTGCTACAATCACGCCAAGTACTAAAGCTATAACTAAACCACTAATCATAATAGTTGTAGCAGTTGCAAGATTTGATGCAGATTCTTTTGATGAAGTTGTTATTTCTTGCATTGCATAAAGTGTTATATCTTTTCCTTGTCTTAAAACCTCACCACCAACTTCAATTCTTTTTTTATTTAATTCAGCAGATTCAATCATACTTTGAAGTTGAATTTCAAGTATATTTTTATAATTATCTCCTGATTCTTTAATTTTATTTAATTGTTGAATATTCGCTTCACGAGTAGTAACTTTTTTCACTTTATTTAAAATTTCATCTATTGCAACGAAATTCTTCATCGCTTCTTTCATTTCGTTTAAATCCCTTCTTGATTGAGAACGGAAGTTTTTAATTCTTATATCATTACCAAGGTCGATAATATCATTTATCCAACTAATTTTATCGTGTCTATCTTGTAATTGTGTAACTGTTGCTTTTCCAGTATTTACCTCTGCATCAAATGTTTCGTTTTGTGATTTTAAATATGCTGCCGCATTTGTCATAAAAGTTGTTGCATTTTCAAATGCACTTTTTCTTGCATTACGTACTGTATCAGTTATTTTTTCACTCTCATTTACTAATTTTTCATAAAGTTCAACATTTTTTCTAGCTTCTTTTGCAGCATCTCTTAATTCTGTTAAATCTTTAGCATTAGCTAATGTATCAGCTTCATCTAAATATTTGTAAAGTTCTTTTAAAAAGTTTTTACCATCTTTTAGAAAATTATCATCTTCTGTAAAAGTATAACCCCTAATTGCATACATAACAAGAAAAGCTGTTCTCTCAACATTATTTGCAACCGTTGCTTCAGGCACATGCTCTTCAGCCAATTCAGTAGCCACTATTTCTACTTTTTTCATATTAAATACAGCTACACTACCAAGTATAACTGCAATAAAAATCAATATCCCAAACCCTATTGAAATTTTAACCGACAGTGTTGTATCTTTCATCATTTTTTACTCCTTTGTCTCATTTAAATTTAAACTATCTATCCAATTAATATCATCTTCATCAAGAATTTTTTCTAAATCAAGAAGCATTATAACATTTTTGTTAACTTGTGCCATTGCTTTTATAAATTCAGTTTCAACTTTGGTACCAAATTTTGGTGGTTCAGTCAAAGACTCATTATCAATTGATAAAACTTCTTCAACTCTATCGACAATAAATCCAATATTTGAGCTTAAAATTTGAATAATTATAATAGCAGTGTGCATTTGAGGTTCAACTTCTTGCATTTGAAATTTCAATCTCAAATCAATCACGGGAATAATAATCCCACGTAAATTCATAACACCTTTTATATAACTAGGCATTTTAGGAACTTTTGTAGTTTTCATAAGTGCAATGATTTCTTTAACCATAGAAATTTCTATCGCATAGAGTTCATTTTCTAAGTGAAAAGTTAAATAGGTTCCTTTAGCCGCCCTTGTGTTTTTATGTGTTTCATTCATTGCTACAATCCAAGTACGAATTTTATAGATTTGAGTAACTTTTCATCACTAAATGGCTTAACCATCCACCCCGTAACTCCTAGTGTTTTACCTTTTTGTTTCATTTCTGCTGAACTTTCAGTTGTCAAAATTAAAATTGGTTTATTTTTAAATCTCTCCTCCTCCTTAATTTTTCCTGCCAAAGTTAATCCATTCATTTGAGGCATATTTACATCTGAAACAAGTAAATCAAAATCAACAGCCCCACTTAAAGCATCATTTAAAAAATCTTCAGGATTTAAATAAGTTTTAAGTGAAATAATCCCCTGTTCAATAACTGGCTCAA
>DZAZ01000056.1 GCA_022729755.1 Helicobacter cetorum
GAAATTTGTTTAAATTAATTTATTTATTTTTAAGATAAAAATAGAACCTTTCTCTTTTGTTTTTACACTTAAATTAATATTCATTGTTTCGCATATTTTCTTCGTAATAGTTAATCCAAGACCTGTGCCATTTTCAAAATTATCAAGTTGTTCAAATGGTTGAAAAATCAAATCAATTTTATCTTGTGGAATTCCTTTTCCACTATCTTCAATTTCGATTAAATAAAACTCTTCGTTTTCTTTTAAATTTATTTGAACAAAGCCATCTTTTGTAAATTTAATAGCATTTGAAAGTAAATTTAATAAAACTTGTAAAAATCTTCTTTTATCTAAAGAGTAAAAAATTTCTTTATCGATTAAATTAAGTTTAAACTCTATATTTTTATTTTTAATTAATGATTTTAAATTTTCATAAGCCATTTTTATAATTTGGTTAAGTTCAACTTCTTCAAAGTTATAACTCATTTTTCCAGCTTCCATTTTTGATAACTCTAAAATATCATTAATCAAAGCTAGTAAATGTTTTGAATTTTTTAAAACTCTGCTTAAAAAATCTTTAGCTTCAATTTGAAGTTCTTTATTAGCTAAAATATTATCAAAATCTTCGATAACTTGGTCTGTAAAATTGATAATTGCATTTAGTGGAGTTCTAAGTTCGTGCGAAACATTAGATATAAAGATAGATTTTGCTTTTAGTGCATTTTCAGCCTCTTCTTTTGCCTCTTTTAACTCTTGATTTATAATATTTAACTCTATTAATTTATCTGTTAAAAGTTCATTGCTTTTTTGAAGTGCTTCTGTTTTTCTAACAACCACATCTTCTAAATGCCTATTAAATTTTTCAAGCCCATCTTGAAGCTCTTTTAGAGTTGTAATATCTCTTCCAACTCCAACTATTCCATAAATTTTACCATCTTCATCTCTTAGAGGTGTTTTTTTGATATTAATAAATTGATTTTTTTTGTTTGGAAAAGGAAAATATTCAGTATAAGTTACATCATTTCCATTTAAAACATCCAAATCATCTCGATTTATTTTTTTATCTAAACTATCTTTATCAACAATTAAATCTCTAAGTTTTGCAAAAGCATTGTTATAACCGATATATTTTAATTCACTACTTTTATAAAAAATGATGTCACTAACGGCATTTGTTACATTATCCAAAATATCTTTTGAACATTTTACTTCCAAATAACTCTCTTTTACCATATTTGAGCTTTTTAAAATAGCCTCTCCTATTAGCTCAAATTCAGCTCCATAACCTAAAAATATATTTTTATCAACCACTTTTTGAGGTGAGAAATCTTTTAGTGCAAGTGAAATTTTATTTAATGGATTAAAAATATAATATCTTAAAATTAAAGTTAAAATTATTGCAAAAACTATCAAAGAGATAATTTGAAAAATTTCTATTAAATAAATCGTTTTATCATATTTACTCATTAAGCCATCTTTAGGCATATCAATAAGTAAATACCAATTGATACTTTCTAATTTAAATAAAAGTAAATACTCATCTTCACCAATTTCATTTTTATGTGCAAAATAGTTTTTATTCTCTTTTAAAAATACTTCTATATGAGCCTTTATATGGCTTAATTCATCCAAATCATAAAGACTTTTATTTATTAATTCTTTATCTTTTGCAGATTTAATAATAAAATTTTCATCAACTAAAAATGCTTTTGCGTGACTTTCGATATTTACATCATCAATTATAGAGTTTATTTGAGAAATATTTATCCCAACTCCAGCTAATCCTAAAGGATTTTTGACATCTCCAACAATCGTATCAACCCACAAATTCAGTTCACCCAAAACAGCACTATCAACATTTACGATATATTTTTTTTTTGAATTTAGTGTTAAATTGTACCAATAGTTTTCAGGATTATTAATATCAATTGTATTGATAAAGCCATCTTGAGTAAAATAATTTTTAGTTTTATCATTTACCATATAAATAGCCGAAAAACCGTAAAACTCTTTCATATAACCAAAACAATCTTTAATATAATTAGGAAGTACTTTTAAATTCTTATCTTCATCTTTTAAGAAATCTTTTAAAAGTGGTCTATCAGCAAGTTCAAGCGATAGAGTTACGACATCTTTAAAAACTTTATCAACTCTATTTACATAATCTTTTTTTATTCTTTCTAAATCATATTGAATTACTTGATTATCTATCATATTTGAGAGTGAATATTTTGTAATAGATAAAAGTAAAATAGTACCAAATAGTAAAATACTCATAACAAGAAAAATTATTTTTGACTGAATTGATTGAAATATCATAAAATATCGCCTCTTGGTTCACCCAAATAAAAACCTTGAGAGTAATTAACTCCTAACTCTTTTAATTTATCATAAACACTTTTTGAGTGAACAAATTCACCTACAGTTTTTATTTTTAATTTTTTTGCAAAATCTACTATCGTTGAAACGATAATTTGAGAATTTTCATCGGTATCGATATTTTTTATCATTGAACCATCAATTTTTATAAAATCAACTTTTAATTTCATTAAATAAACAAAATTTGAATAACCAGTTCCAAAATCATCAATTGCAATTTTACATCCTAAAAATTTGACTTTTTCAATGAAATCTATCACCTCTTCATAATTATCAATTCCTTCAGACTCTAAAATTTCAAAAGTGATTTGTTCTTTATTTGGAAAATCCTCTAGCATTGAAAAGATAAAATTAACTATATCTTTATTTATAATGTCCAAAAATGATAAATTAATAGAAAAACCAAATTTTGAATCTTTAAATTTAAAAAATGATTTATAAATCACAAGTTTTGTAATATCAAAATAAAGCCTCGTTTTTTTGGCAATATCTAAAAAAAAGTAAGGTGAGATTACTTTATTCTCATCATCAATCAATCTAACTAAAGTTTCATACTTTTCAATTTCGCCTGTTGCGTTATTTATAACGGGTTGATAATAACAAATAATTTTACTCTCAAGTAGGGCATCTTTTAACTTTTTTGTCCAGATTAAATTATTTTCATACTTTTTTTGAATATTTAACTCTTTATCATAAATCAAAAAATCAATTCTTTGTTGTTTTGCACTCTTTAGTGCCATATCAGCTTGTGAATAAATATTTTCGCCATCATTTGCAATTCCAATAGTTATATTTAAGTTTATTTCACAATTTTTATTTAGTAAAAATGGTAAATAAAAAATCTCTTTTAAATTATTCGTAACCTCAATAATTCTTTGTTTATGTATGGTTTTATCGATTAAAATCGTAAATTGGTCACTAGGAATTTTATAGCATAAAAATGAGTTAGTTAGGGCAAATTCGCTCAATCTTTTAGCAAATTTAATAAGCAATTCATCTCCTCTTTCAATTCCATAAAAATTATTTATCTCTTTAAAAGAATCAATATCAATAATAAAAAGTGTTTTCTCTTTTAAATGTTTCATATCTTCGATTAATCGCATTCTATTTGGAAGTGAAGTTAGTGAGTCTGTAAAATATTGTTTTGAAATTTCAAGCGATTTTTTCTCTACCAAATCCTCAAGTTTTTTCTCTTTTTCAAAAATAGCTTGATATAAATTTATAAGCGATTTAACTCTAACTAAAAGTTCGGTTTTATCAAATGGTTTACTAATAAAATCAATCGCTCCAAGCTCAAGTGCTTTTAATTTAAATTCATTCACATCAAAACCTGTAAGCATTAAAATAGGTATTTTATTTAAAAGTTTTAACTCTTTTAATTTATTTAATACTTCAAACCCATCAACTTTAGGCATCCCGATATCCAAAATTATTAAATCAATTTTTTGTGAAATAGCTAATTTTATTCCATCTTCGCCATTGTCAGCTTCCAAAAAATTAAATCCCTCTTTTTTTAGTATATTTTTTATAACTAACCTATTATCTTCAATATCATCTATTATTAAAATACAACTCATAACTCTCCCCTATTTTTACACTTTAAATTTATATCCATATCTTTTAATTTTTTTAAATTTGACTTGATAACCAAATAATTATCTTCAGCTAATAATCTTTTCATTTTTTACCTCCATTTAATAACCCTAATATTATCTCTATTATAATTATTTGTAATTTCTAAATTTTTATTTCTTGGAATAATAATCGTCAAAAAGTTCTTAAAAGTTTCATCAAAAGTTTCAATTTCACTCAAATTTTGATGTTTTACGAAATTTTGCATCTCTTGATGTTCTTTTATAAATTCAAATAAATCATTTGTACCTAATTTATTTAAATCTTTTATTATTTTTTCCAAATCGATATAAATTAAATTTTCATATTTTAACTTTTTAATTTCAACTTTTTTATACTCTATTATTTTCGGTTTTAAATCTAATATTTCTTTAATTCTTTTAGTAATTTTTGATTGATTTTTTTCATTTTGAGTATTTGGTAAAGTTATGATTTTTGGAGTTGAAAAAGCTAACTTTTTATGGTTTATTTTTAAATAATTTATTAAAACTTCATCGTTATCTTCAAAAATCAATTTTGCTAATTTTTTTAGTTTTTTATTTTGAGCTTTTTTGAGTTTATTCATTTTAATAATATCCAAAACTCGTACACAATAATTATCAATATTTAAAATATAACCTTCTATATTATATAAGAGATTTTTGGAGTGAGTATCAATCTCCTCATCAATTCCAATAAAGCCTTGATTTAGTGTTTTTATAATTTCACCAACACCGCAAATAAGCCCTTTTAACTCTTTTAGCACATCTTCGCAGCGATTAATCAAAATATCAATATCAAACTCAAGTTCACCAACTAAATTATCAACTAATCTCGAAATTACCCTATCTTGAGTATCGATTTTGTCGAATATCTCTTCAATTAAATATAAAATCTCATCTTTATAAAAATTTTTTTTAGTTGTCTCATAATCACTCTTTAACTTTTTAAGTGCCGATAAATCCTTATCATAACTATCAAAAGTTTGAAAAATATTCACTCTATTTATCGCACTTTCTACAAAAGTTTTGTAATTTTTATTTAAAATTACCTTTTTCCCAAACTTTTTAAAAATTCCAAGTTCAAACAACTTTTCATTAACTCCACTAAAAAACTCTCTATCTCTATCGTGTTTGAATACTTCATCTATCTCATTTTTATTTTTATAAATTAAATTTATCAAATCTTTGTGAGTCAAAATAATCCTTATAAAAAATTTTCTCTCTTTTAATTATTTTAGCATAAATTCTCAATCCATCGTAATATAATGTTTTTGTGTTGGATACGCAAACTCTAAATTATTACTTTTGATTATCTCTAAAACTTTATATAAAATATCCTCTTTAGTTTTTAACCAATCATCCCAAACTACACTTTTAGAAAAGCAATAGACTAAAATATCCATCGAATATGGTGATAAATTATCAAGCAAAACTTTTATATTATTTTTAACTCCCATCAAATCATCTTTTGAGAGTATTTTTGAGCTTTTAACATTTTCAACAATAGATTTATCATCGGCAATTTCAGGATGTAACACAAGCATTTCATAGATTTCATTTATAGCTTTTTTAATTTTTTCTGGTTCCGATTGATAAGTTAGTGAAATTGTGAATTTTATTTGTCTTCCTATTTTTCGTTTAGACCAATTTAAAATCGAAGCTTCAGCTAAATATGAGTTTGCAACTGTAACTAAGGCATTGTCAAAAGTTCTAATTGTACTTGAGCGAATTCCTATTTCTACAACTGTGCCTTTTACTTTTTCAGTTTCGATTAAGTCACCTTGAGAAAAGACATCATCAAGCATTATACTAAGTGAGGCAAAGAGGTTTGAGAGAGTATCTTTTGCTGCAAGTGCAATTGCAATCCCACCAACTCCGAGTGAAGCAATAATTGCAGTTATATTGTAGCCCATCTCTTTTAAAATAATCAAAACAATTATAATAATAATGATAACTTTTAAAAATTTCACCATAAAATTGATTAACTCTTTTTTGATGTTTGAACTTGTGTCAAAGATAGATTCTGCAAAATAAATAATTGCATTATTAATAAAATTATAAACAACAATTCCAATCAAAACTAAATAAAAATGATGCACAAAAAAGATAAATCGTTCAATTTTTTCTGGGCTTGTCGAGGCTATTCTAACAGCAACTTCAATCGCAAATACAAATAAAAAAAGTTTTATAGGAATTGTTAGTGAATCTTTTAAAAAATAGTGAATTTTTATATTACTTGCATCTTTTTTTGAGTTTAAATTTTTTTCAGTTATATATAAAATTAGTGGTATTAATTTGATTAAAAGTAAAATTGCTAACATTGAAATTAATGCTATAACTAATTTTCCAAAATTGAGTGAAAAGTAGTGATTTAAGTAAATATTTAACTCTTTAGCAAAGTATGAACCATTAAGCATTGCACTAACTCGCTCAATATTTAAATTGGAAATTATTAAATTTTTTTGTTCAATCTCTTTAGAGTTTAGCAGTAAATAATTTGCAACTTCGTTATAAATTTTTTTTATATTGATTAACTTTTCATAATTTTGATTTAAATCTATAATTATGCTTAAAGATGTATCGTTTCTATATTTTTGATAAATTTCACTCTCTTTTGTAAAAGTTAGCGAATTTAAAATATCAATATAATTTTTTATAATTTTTTCCATCTCTTTTTTTGATAAAAATTTTTCTCTTGCAGTTTGAATATTTGATAAAAATTTATAAAAATCAGCATTCAAATTGTGATATAAAATTTCTATTTTATCTCTTGCAATTGCAATTTCATTACCTCTTTCTTGATTTAAAATAACTCTTTGAGTTAAAAAACTAACTCTTTTTGTATCAAGCGAAATTTCAGCTAAATTTTCACTCTTTAAATTAAATAGAATTTGATTTAAAATTTTCTCTTTTGCCTCAACTATCAAATCTACACTAACATTATCGTCTTTTGAAGGCTTTATCTGTTCTAAATCTAAAATTAAAACTTGTGTAGTTTTATTATCTTCAGCCGATAAATTAAAAAACATAAAAATAATAAAAAAGATAATTTTAAAAAATTTCATAATTTAATCCTCATTTAACCAATAGAAAAATCTATTAGTTAAAAACTCTTGCAAAAATTTTATCCACATTTTTTGTGTAATATGAGTAATCAAAACAATCTCTAATTTCATTTTCGCTTAATTTTTCTCGCAACTCATCATCATTTAAAAGGTGTTGTAGATAAAGACTTTCACCTTTTTCGTTTAGTGCAGATTTTCCTTTTTGGAGGTCTTGCCAAACTCTCATCGCATTTTTTTGCACAATTTTATAAGCTTCTTCTCTTGAAAGCCCTCTTTTTGGTAACTCTAAAAGCACTCTTTGAGAAAAAACAAGCCCTCCAGTTAAATTTAAATTTCTCATCATATTCTCTGGATAAACTACCAGTTTTTCAACAACTCCACTCAATCTTTTTAGCATAAAATCGCTCGTAATAAAACCATCAGGCAAAATAAATCGCTCAACTGAACTATGACTAATATCACGTTCGTGCCAAAGTGCCACATTTTCCATTGCTGGAATTGCATAACTTCTAATCATTCTACAAAGTCCTGTGATATTCTCGGTTAAAACTGGATTTCTTTTGTGCGGCATTGCACTACTTCCCTTTTGACCTTCACTAAAAAACTCTTCAGCCTCATAAACTTCTGTTCGTTGATAGTGTCTAATTGCAACCGCTATTTTTTCGCAACTTGAAGCTAAAAGTGCCAAATCATTCATAAGTTTTGCATATCTATCTCGCTGAATTACTTGATTTGAAACAGGTGCTGAACTTAGCCCTAAATATTCACAAGCAAGCTCTTCAAGCTCAAGCGGAGCATGTGCGAAATTACCCATCGCACCGCTAATTTGACCAACACTTATAGTTTTTAGTGTATCTTCTAAATTATGCAAACTTCTTTTAATCTCTTCATACCAAATCGCAATTACTAATCCAAAAGTTATCGGCTCACCGTGTATTCCGTGGCTTCTTCCAACCATCAAAGTCATTTTATGCTCAAATGCTCGTTTTTTGAGTGCTTCCAAAAGCTCTTTGACATCTTCAATTATTAATTTTAAACTATCTCTCATTTGCAAAGCAACGGCAGTATCGATACAGTCACTACTTGTCATACCATAATGCACCCATCTACTCTCTTCACCTAAAAACTCTGAAACTGAAGTTAAAAATGCTATTACATCGTGTTTTGTAGTTTTTTCAATTTCATCAATTCTAGCTATATCAAATTTTGCATTTTTTAAAATTTTTTCGCAATCTTCATCATTAATAAGCCCTAATTTATTCCAAGCTTTTACAACCGCAAGTTCAACTTCAAGCCAAGCTTGATATTTAGCTTGTGTAGTCCATTTTTGGCTCATTTCAATTCGTGAATATCTCTCAATCATAATTTTTTCTCCTAAGTTTTTATTAAAATAATAACTTAAGTTTAGTTATAATCTATTAAATAATATTTTTAGGAGGTAAATTTAAATGTTAAGAGTAGCACTTTTTTTACTTACAAATTTTGCAATATTAATACTTATCTCAATGAGTGCCAGAGTTTTGGGTTTAAGCCCACATAGTGGGGATTATCAAGCACTTTTAATTTTTTCAGCTATTGCTGGTTTTGGTGGTTCTTTAATATCACTTTTTATGTCAAAATATTTAGTAAAAGCTAGTATGAATGTAAAAACGATAGAAAATCCTAGCAATGAAGTTGAAGTTTGGTTAATTCAAACTGTGAAAGAGTTATCTAAAAAAGCGGGAATTGATATGCCTGAAGTTGGAATTTATCACGGTTCGGCTAATGCTTTTGCAACTGGTTGGAATAAAAATAGTGCATTAGTTGCTGTAAGTGATGGTTTATTGCAAGGAATGAGTAAAGATGAAGTTGAAGGGGTTTTGGCACACGAAATATCTCACGCATCAAACGGTGATATGGTAACTCTTACACTTGTGCAAGGTGTTGTGAATACATTTGTAATATTTTTTAGTGAAATTATAGGTAGATTTATAGACAAAGCTGTGTTTAAAAATGAGCGTGGCAGAGGAGTTGGCTATTATGTTGGGACTTTTGTAGCACAAATTTTATTATCAATTTTGGCAACAATGGTAGTTATGTGGTTTAGTCGTTATCGGGAGTTTAAAGCTGATAAAGGTGGTGCAAATTTAGCAGGTAAAGAAAAAATGATTTCAGCACTAGTAAGACTTCAGAGTATGCACACACAGGCTTTGCCTGATAAATTGGCAGCATTTGGAATAAGTGGAAGTAAAGTTATGGAATTTTTCTCATCTCATCCACCGCTAGAAAAACGAATTGAAGCTTTGAGAAATTTAAATTAAAGGCAAATGTGTGAAAATAGCTTCAATCGATATAGGATTAAAGAGAATTGGCTTAGCTTTAGCTTTAAATAAAATTGTAATTCCACAAGAAGCGATTATGAGAAAAAATAGAAATCAAGCTTCAAGAGATGTAAGTAATTTTTTAAAAGAGTTTAAAATTGATATTTTAATCGTTGGAGTGCCATTTGATGGAAGTAGTGAAGATGAAATGTTAAAAAGAGTAAAACATTTTGTCTCACTTTTGGATTTTAATGGAGAAATACATTTTCAAGATGAGAGTTTTTCATCTTGTGAAGCAAAAGAGATGGCACATTTTAGACAAAAAAAAGATGGCAAAATTGACTCGCTTTCAGCAAAACTCATACTTGAGAGATGGCTAGAGAGTAGCAAAAAGTAATCTTTTATAAAACCTCAACCTAAAATTTGATACAATCAAACGAAAAAAACTTTATATTAAGGGAATTATATGCTACAAAATATTTTTAGAAAAATCTTTGGAACTAAAAATGATAAAGAGTTAAAAAGATATTCAAAGATAGTTTCAGAAATAAATAAATTAGAAGAGAAATATAAAAACTTAAGTGATGATGAGTTAAAAAGTGAATTTAACAAATTGAAAGAGCTTGTACAAAATGGAAAAAGTTTAGATGAAGTCTTAAATGACTCATTTGCAATTACAAGAGAAGCAAGTAAAAGAGTGCTTAATATGAGACATTTTGATGTGCAGTTGATTGGTGGACTTGTTTTGCACGAAGGTAGAATTGCAGAGATGAAAACTGGTGAAGGTAAAACTTTAGTGGCAACTTTGGCTGTTATTTTAAATGCAATGAATAAAAAAGGTGTTCACGTAATTACTGTAAATGATTATTTAGCCAAAAGAGATGGAGCTGAAATGGGTAAGCTTTATAACTTTTTAGGTTATTCAGTTGGAATTATAACGGGTGAAATTCACGATGATAATCAAAGAAAAGCCCAATATAGCACAGATATTACTTATGGTACAAATAATGAGTTTGGATTTGATTATTTGCGAGATAATATGCGATATTCACTTCAAGAGTTTGTACAAAGAGAGCATAATTTTGCAATTGTAGACGAGGTTGATTCGATTTTGATTGATGAAGCTAGAACTCCACTTATAATCTCTGGTCCAACAAATAGAAAGTTAGAAAATTATGTAAAAGCAAATGAAGTAGCAAAAACACTAATTAAAGTTACACAAACAAATGAAAAGGGTGAACCTGATACAAAAAGTGCAGATTTTGTAGTAGATGAGAAAAATAGGACTGTACTTTTAACGGAAATGGGAATTGAAAAAGCTGAAAAACTTTTTGGAGTTGATAATCTTTATAGCATTGAAAATGCGATTTTATCGCATCAACTTGACCAAGCATTGAAAGCAAATTATATTTTTAATAAAGATGTTGATTATGTTATTATAAATGATGAAGTTGTGATAGTTGATGAGTTTACGGGTAGATTAAGTGAGGGAAGAAGATTTTCTGAAGGACTTCATCAAGCACTTGAAGCAAAAGAGGGAGTAAAAATCAAAGAAGAGTCTCAAACTTTAGCTGATATTACTTTTCAAAACTATTTTAGATTTTACTTAAAACTTGCGGGAATGACTGGAACAGCCCAAACAGAAGCGACAGAATTTGCACAAATTTATAATCTTGATGTTGTTTCAATTCCGACAAATGTGCCTGTAATGAGGGAAGATTTAAATGATTTAATTTATAAAACAGAAAAAGAGAAATTTAATGCAGTTGCAAAAAAGATAAAAGAGTTAAATCAAAAAGGTCAACCAATATTAGTTGGAACGGCATCAATTGAAAAGAGTGAACTTTTGCATAAATTCTTAAAACAAGAAAAAATTACTCATAATATTTTAAATGCAAAAAATCACGAAAAAGAGGCAGAAATTATTAAAAATGCTGGAGTTAAGGGTGCTGTTACAATTGCGACAAATATGGCTGGTCGTGGAGTTGATATAAAATTGGGTGAGGGTGTATTTGAGCTTGGTGGACTTTATGTGATAGGAACTGAAAGACACGAAAGTAGAAGAATTGATAATCAGTTGCGAGGTCGTTCAGGTCGTCAAGGCGATAAAGGGTGTAGTCAATTTTATCTTTCACTTGAAGATAATTTACTTAGAATTTTTGGAAGTGATAGAATTAAAATGATTATGGAAAAGCTTGGGATTGAAGAGGGTGAACACATTGAGTCAAAAATGGTAACTAGAGCCGTTGAAAATGCTCAAAAGAAAGTCGAATCGATGCACTTTGAGTCGAGAAAACACATTTTAGAATACGATGATGTGGCAAATGAGCAGAGAAAAACAATTTATAATTTTAGAAGAAATTTATTAAATCCAGAGTACAACATCGAAGAAAAAATCGATGAAAACAGAGTTGAATATATTAATAAAGTTTTAAATGAGTGTGAAATATTTGATGGAATTGATAAAGCTGAATTTAATATAGATAAGCTTTTTTCGAGCTTACAAGAGCAAATGCATACAAATATTTTAATCAAACAAGAGTTAAAAACAAAAGAGTTTGATGAGTTAAAAATTTATCTAATTGAAAGATTAAAAAGCGAGTATCAAACAAAAATAGCTAAAGTTGATACTATTCAAAGAAATCAAATTCAAAGAGTGCTTTATCTTCAAATTTTAGATAATGCTTGGCGAGAACATCTCTATAAAATGGATATATTAAAAACTGGTATTGGACTTAGGGGATATAATCAAAAAGACCCGTTAGTTGAGTATAAAAAAGAGAGTTATAACCTATTTATAGAGCTTGTGGAGAGAATTAAATTTGAAACAAGCGAAACTTTACATACAGTTAAATTAAGAAGTAAAGATGAAGAAGAGGCAGTGCAAGAGTTGATGCGACAGATGGAAAATCAAACAAAAGATATTAAAATAAATTTTAAACCTATTGAAGATAATTCAAGCGATGAAGATAAAACACCTAGAAATGCTCTTTGTCCTTGTGGAAGTGGTAAAAAATATAAATATTGTTGTGGTAAAAGTGGACCTAAAAAAGGTGTATTAGCACAATAAATTCAAATTCAAAAGGTAAATTTTGTTAAGTGAGATTGAATTTAATTTAATAAAAGAGTTGCTTTATAAATTAAGTGGCATTACTTTGGGCGAACATAAGGAGATAATGGCATTTAATCGAATGAAAAGGCTTACAAAATCTATTAATTACAGTGGTGATTTTACGGCATTAATAAAGATGATTGATAGTGGGAAATTTAGAAATCAATTTATAAATGCTTTTACTACAAATAAAACTCATTTTTTTAGAGAAAAGTACCATTTCATCGACTTTATGGAGCGAGTAATTCCTGAAATAAAAACTAATAGTATAAAGGTATTATCTTCTGCTTGTTCAAGTGGTGAGGAGAGTTATTCGATTGCTATGAGCTTTTTGAGTGCAAAAGAGAAATTAAATAATAATTTAAATATAGAAATTATCGCAACTGACATTGATACAGATATTTTAAATTTAGCAAAAGATGGTAAGTATTTAATCAAAACTCACGATTTGGATTTTCCAGAGTGGATAAAAGTCAATAACTTTTTTGATATAAATGTAGATGAATTTATAGTTAAAAGTCATTTAAAAAAGTTAATTTCATTTCAAGAGTTAAATTTGATGGATAGAGAATATCCATTCAAAAAAGATGAATTTGATGTCATATTTTGCAGAAATGTATTAATTTATTTTTCACTAAAAGACCAAGAAGAGATATTAAAAAAACTTTTTAAACATTTAAAAATTGGTGGAACACTCTACATTGGGCATTCAGAAAATCCAATTGGATTAAATGAAGCAATAAAAAGAGTGGGACATAATAGTTTTATAAAAGTTAGCTCACTTTGAAATTTTAATGGAATGAAGAAAAAAATAAAATGAATCGACATAATACCAATTCCCATAAACAATTCAATAAGTTAACTTAACCGCATTCATAATA
>DZAZ01000057.1 GCA_022729755.1 Helicobacter cetorum
AAAACCAATATAGTTTCTCCTTATAAGTGCCATTTGATTGCGATTTAATTTTTCTACATTTATGCCATTGAAGATATATTCGCCACTTGTGGGTTTATCAAGGCAACCTATTATGTTCATACTCGTAGATTTTCCACTTCCACTTGCACCCATTATTGCGACAAATTCACCCTCATTTATAGAAAAGTTTACTCTATTTAAAGCATAAGTTTTTGCAACTCCTTCTCCATAAGTTTTAATTACATCTTTAAACTCTATCAACACTTTATTTGACATTATTACTCTTTTGAGAAATAATTATCTCATCATCTTCATTTAACTCTTTGGATTTAATTGCACTAAATTTACCATCGCTATCAATCACTTCTACAACGATTTTAATAGCTCGATTATCTCTTAGTATCCACACACTTCGCTCATCTTTTTTCTCTAAGTTAATTGGTTCTTGTTTAACTGACGAAGGTGCAAAAGAGAAACCTTTAGTTGTTTTTGTTGGAATTTTTGGACTAAATCTAAGTGCTGAATTTGGAATAATAAATCTATTTTTTATTGTTTTTGTAATAATTTGTGCAGTTGCCGTCATTCCTGGTTTTAGAAGTAATTCTGAATTATCCACACTTACAACTGTATCATAAGTTATAACTCCATTTACCTCTTGAGGTTTTAGTCTGACTTGTCTAATATTGCCAATAAATGTTTTTTTAGGATATGTATCGACATTAAAAGTTACATTAAGCTCACTCCTAATATCGCCGATGTCAGCTTCATCCACACTTACAATAAGCTCCATTTTAGATAAATCTTTAGCTAATGTAAAAAGTACTGGTGCTTGCATAGTTGCAGCTATTGTTTGACCAATTTCTACATTTTTATTTAAAACTATCCCATCGATTGAAGAGATTACGACGGCTTTTGCTAAATTATCTTCACCTGTTTTAACTTCAAAAAGTGATTGTTCTACTCTTGCTTTATTTGCTTCATATGTAGCTTTTGCCATCTCATAATCAAATTGATAATCATCCATTTCACTAATAGAAGGAACTCTTGCTTTTGAATTTTGATACATCTCTTTTGCTCGTTCAAGTTTTGTTTTTCTCTTTTTCAATGCAACTTCACTCTCAAGTAAGTTAGCTTTTGCAATCGAATAACTAGCTTTTGCACTACTTAATTGCATTTGAAGTTTTGTAGTGTCTAGTTTTGCTAAAGTTTGACCAACTTTAACTTCATCATTATAATCTACATAAATCTCTTTAATAGTTCCAGAGACTTCAATTCCAATATCAACACTATTAGTTGGTTCTAAATTTCCAGTTGCACTAACTAAGACAGCTAAATTATCTCTTTTTAATTTCTGTGTAATGTACTCTATCTCTTGATTTTTACTCTCACTTTTATTATGAAATAAATAATAACTTAGAGCTATTAAAGTAATAATAAAAAGTAAAAAATAAACCCATTTACTTTTACTTTTTTTTGCCTCTAAGCTTTTTTGCATTTGAATTTTTTCAATCATTATTTATCTAACTTTATCTGTTTTTAACAGTAATAAAACTCCAATAATAGCTGAAATAAATGAAGCGATGAAAACTCCAATTTTTAGGGCATCAATAATATTTTGTTCTTCAAAAGCTAAATGAGTTATAAAAATTGACATTGTAAAACCAATTCCACCTAAAAATCCAACAGCTAAAACTTGATGCCAATTGATATCTTCAGGTTTTTCAATTAATTTAAATTTAGTTGCCAAATAAGTAAAACCAAAAATACCGATAGGTTTACCTAAAATTAAGCCAAGCATTACTCCAATTACTAGCATTAAATTAGCATTTACATTTGTAAAATCCAAAACAACTCCAGCATTTGAAAAAGCAAATAAAGGAATAATAAAAAATGCACTAAAGTTATGCAAATAGTGTTCAAGCCTTAAGAGTGGGTTTTGTACATTGTCATATATATGGGCAATTCCCTCAAGTGAATTTATTTGTGTTGAGTTTAAAAGTACCGATTTATCAATATGTTTTTCAAATACATCAAGTTGGGCTCTTGCAAAAACTAAGAAATCAAAATCGTTTATTTTAGAGCTAATAGGAATTGCAAAAGCTAAAAGTACACCAGCAACTGTTGCGTGAACTCCCATTTTATGAATAAAAATCCAAAGAACTATACCTAATAGTAAATAAGGCAATAATTTTTTTACTCCGATGAAATTTAAAAATAAAATTAAAGCATAAACTAAGCTTGAATAGAGCATATATGTTAAATTTAACTCTTGAGTATAAAAGATAGCAATTACTAAAATTGCACCCAAGTCATCCACAACAGCAAGTGAAACTAAAAATAGTTTAAGTGTAGTTGGAACTCTACTTCCAAGTAACATCAAAACTCCAAGTGCAAAAGCAATATCAGTTGCCATTGGTATTCCAAAGCCTAAATGATTATCAGGATTTATAATTAAATAAATCAAAGCTGGTATAACCATTCCTCCAATTGCTGCAACTATTGGAAAAGAGGCTTTTTTAAATCCTGAAAGTTCGCCAAGTAGTAATTCTCGCTTAATTTCAAGCCCAACCATCAAAAAGAAAACTGCCATTAACCCATCGTCTATCCAATGAGTTAAATCCATTGCAATATTAAAATCACCTAAAGTTAAACCAAGAGGCAAATTCCAAAGCTCAAAATATTCATTAGATAGAGTAGAATTTGCGACAATTACAGCTAATACTGTAGCGATAAATAAAATAATTCCACTTAATGCCTCTTTATTAATAAACTTATTGAAAGTGTTGACATAATTTAATAACATTTTTTCTCCTTTTAACTTTGATTATTGTCTTGTGAAATTACTTCGCCATTTTGCCAAGTCTCTTTTGTTTTTACTTTTGTATCAGAATTATAAGTAATTCCAACTCCATCTCGATATCCATTTTTCCAACTTCCTTCAAAATATGAACCATCTGACCATTTATAAACTCCTTTGCCATCTCTTAAATTATTTTTATACTCACCCTCATAAGTTGAATTATCTTCACCATAACTTTTACCTTTACCGTGTTTTAAATCCTCTTTCCATTCGCCCTCATAAATTGAGCCATCACTTCCTGTGCTTTTTCCAAAACCATCTTTTTTATCGTTTTTCCACTCACCATTATAATTAAAACCTTTTTTATTTATAAGTTTACCTTTACCTTCTCTTTTATCATCTTTCCATTCACCTTCATAAATTGAACCATCTTTCCAAGTTAATTTACCAAATCCGTGCTTTTTATCATTAAACCACTCACCATCATAAACAATTCCATCACTAGTTACAAGTTTGCCTCTACCTTGTTTGACATCTTCAAACCATTCACCATCATAATAAGTTCCATCTTCCCAAGTGTATTTACCAAAACCTTGTTTTTCGCTATAGTCAAAATTTCCAACATAACTACTTCCATCTGCCCATAAATATTCCCCTTTACCGTGAGGTACACTGTGTTCCCATTGACCATTGTAAGTAGAACCATCTGCAAACATAAATTTTGCCACACCACTTTGTGGTTTTGGATTAATACAACCACTTGAAATAACCATAATAACTAAGAATATAATATATTTCAAAAAGACTCCTCTATTAGATTTGTTATATTTTAGCATATTTTAATAATTAATTAAATTTGAGTTTATTTGTAATTTTTATGTTAGATATATTATTATAATTTTATAAAAAAGCTACATTTAAGAATCCTTTCTCTACAATTACCACATAAATATGTAAAATGAAAGTAGGAGAACTTATGCTAGAAATTAGATGGCATTCTCGTGCGGGACAAGGTGCAGTAACAGGTGCAAAAGGTCTTGCGGATGTAGTTTCACACACAGGCAAAGAGGTTCAAGCATTTGCCTTTTATGGTTCAGCGAAAAGAGGGGCTGCAATGACAGCTTACAATAGAGTTGATGATAGTGAAATTTTAAACCACGAAAAATTTATGAGACCAGATTATGTACTTGTAATTGACCCTGGTTTAACTTATACTGCTGATATTACAGCAAATGCAAAGGAACATACAAAGTATATTATTAGTACACATTTATCAAAAGAAGAGCTTTTAAGGGAAGTTCCAAAATTAAATGGAAAAGAAGTATATGTAGTTGATTGTTTTCAAATTTCAATAGACACAGTTGGAAAAGCTATTCCAAATACTCCTATGCTTGGGGCTTTAATGAAAATTAGCGGTATGTTTGAAATTGATTACTTCAAAGGTGCGATGTTAAAAGTTTTAGCTAAATTTCCACAAAAAATAATTGATGCAAATATGCAAGCAATTCAACGTGCATACGATGAAGTAAAATAAAGGATTTATAATGAATGGATGGAATGATTTTGAAGCTGGGGCTATGCTATTTTCATTTAAAGAAGAATTTAATAAAACAATAGAAACTCAACCAGAAAATAGACCTTATTCAAACAATAACTCACATACACATTCAGTTGCGGATTGGAGGGTTTATAAACCAATTTATAACTCTGAATACTGCATTGATTGTCAATTTTGTTGGATTTATTGTCCTGATATGTCAATTATTTCAAGAGATAAAAAAATGATAGGTGTTGATTATCAACATTGTAAAGGGTGTGGAGTTTGTGCAGATGTTTGCCCAACTAATCCAAAATCACTCTTAATGTTTCAAGAAATGGTAAGTAGTGAAAAAGCACTTGCACAGTGGCCAAAAAAAGATAGTAGTAAAAAGGATAGTTAATGGCAGAAAAAATGGATTTACAAACAATTGAAGTTTGGGATGGCAATATGGCTGCAAGTCAAGCTTTAAGACAAGCACAAGTTGATGTTGTAGCAGCATATCCTATTACACCCTCAACTCCAATTGTTCAAAATTACTCTAAATTTTTAGCTGATGGTTACATTGATGGCGAATTTATAATGGTTGAGTCTGAACATGCTGCAATGAGTGGTTGTGTGGGTGCCGCTGCAGCTGGAGGAAGAGTTGCAACAGCTACAAGTTCTCAAGGTTTTGCATTAATGATAGAAGTACTCTATCAAGCTAGTGGTATGAGGCTTCCTATCGTTTTAACTTTAGTAAATAGAGCACTAGCAGCACCATTAAATGTAAATGGTGACCACTCTGATATGTATTTAGGTAGAGATGCTGGTTGGATAAATTTATGTGCATATAATCCTCAAGAAGCTTATGATTTAACTTTATTAGCATTTAAAATTGGGGAAGAGCATAGTGTAAGATTACCTGTAATGGTTCATCAAGATGGTTTTATTACTTCTCACACAGCACAAAATGTTAAGCCTTTAAGTGATGATGATGCTTATAATTTTATAGGTGAATATAAACCTAAAAATTCAATGCTTGATTTTAAAAAACCCGTAACTTACGGTGTTCAAACTGAAGAAGATTGGCATTTTGAACATAAAGCTAGACAACATAATGATTTAATGCACTCTATGTCAGTAATTAAAGAAGTTTTTGCTGAATTTAAAGCAAAAACAAGTAGAGAGTATAGTGTAGTTGAAAAATATGATATGAGTGATGCTGAAGTTGTGATTGTAGCACTTGGCTCTACTGTAGAGAGTGCTAGAGTTAGTGCTAAAGAGATGAGAAAAAGTGGAATTAAAGCGGGAGTTGTAGGAATTAGAGTTTTAAGACCATTTCCTTATGAAGAGATTAAAGAAGCACTAAGCGGTGTTAAAGTTATAGGAACACTTGATAGAAGTGCGCCAGGTGGAACTTTTGGAATGCTTTATAATGAAATTAGTGGAGCATTATATAATGCTAAGAATAGACCTATGATATTAAATTACATCTATGGTTTGGGTGGCAGAGATATGAAAATAGAGGACTTAAATGCACTATTTAAAGAGTTAAAAGAGTGTGCTGATGCAGGTGAAATAAAATATCCACTTCAACAATTTATAGGTCTTAGAGGACCGAAACTCTCTTTTTTCTAAGAAAGGCTAAATTATGACAAAACAGATAAAAAATTTAAAAGAGTTTTCAACTTCAGCAGAGAGATTTGAGGGTGCAAATGACCTTTGTCCAGGCTGTTCTCACTCTATTATTGTTAGAGAAATTTTAAATGCAACAGAGAGTGATTTAGTAATATCAACATCTACTGGATGTCTGGAAGTGTGTACTGCAAAATATCCATATACTTCTTGGGATAACTCTTGGATACACATTGGATTTGAAAATAGCTCAACTGCAATCGCTGGGGCTGAAGCTATGTATAATGTGTTAAAAAGAAAAAATAGACTTCCAAATGGTGATGGAAAAAATCCTAAATTTTTAGCTTTTGGTGGCGATGGTGCAACTTATGATATTGGTTTTCAGTGGATTAGTGGTTGTTTTGAAAGAGGACATAATATGATGTATGTGTGCCTTGACAATGAAGTTTATGCTAATACTGGTGGTCAAAGAAGTAGTTCAACTCCAATTGGTGCTTCAACTACAACTTCTCCTGCTGGAAGAGTTAGTTATGGCGAAAAAATGATGAAAAAAGATATGTTAGCTATTATGGCCGCTCACGGTGCTCCTTTTGTAGCTCAAGTTGCTCCAAATAAATGGAAAGATATGGTTAAAAAAATTCAACAAGGATTTAATACTGAAGGTCCAGTTTATATAAATGCTATGAGTGCTTGTACAACTGAATGGAAATTTCCAATTGATAAAGCGATTTCGATGAGTGATTTAGCGACAGATTCTCTTGCATTCCCACTTTATCAAATCGAAAATGGACATAAGTTGACAATTACTTATAGACCTAAAAATATTATTCCTATTAGAGATTATTTAGGGGCTCAAGGTAGATTTAAACATTTATTTAAAAAAGAAAATGAGCATATTATAGAACTGTGGCAAAAAAATGTAAATGAAAAATGGGAACTTTTACAAAAACGAGAAGAAGCAGGAGTTTAATTCTCTGCTTTTTTGAGTAATTCCAACACCTCTTTTGGGGCTTCGATAGTTAAATTTACTCCATTTTCTAAGAACTCTTTCTCTACTTTTAAATTATAATTTTTTAGTACATATTCAAATTTTGATAACTTTGAATACTCTATAAAAAAATATAAACTCTCTTTTTTTATATATTCTGACAAATTAGCTTGATTTATAACTAAATTCGCACTATCGCTATAAGCCCTAACAAGTCCACCAACTCCGAGTTTTATCCCTCCAAAATACCTAACGCTAATAATTGCTGAATTGATTAAAGCTTTGCCTTGCATTACACTTAATGTTGGTTTACCAGAACTACTTTTTGGTTCTCCATCATCGCTTTGATTTTCAACAATTTGTTCATACTCATTTAAATATCGATAAGCATAAACAAAATGCACAGCTTTTGGATGTTTAACTCTTAATTCAGCCATAAATTTAGCAAATTTTGAATATGGAAATAAAAAAGAGATAAATTTAGACTTTTTAGCTTCAAATTCACTCTGAAAAATTTCATCTACATAAAAAAGCTTCAAAATTAATCTTTCAACAATAAATTTTCAATCACTTGCGAATAATTTTCGTGTTCAAGTTTATGAATTCTATTTTTAAAATCATCAAAACTTTCACCTTTTATCTTATTAATTTTAGCTTGAAGTATAATTTTTCCACCATCAAGTTCTTCATTTATGTGATGAATTGTAATTCCAGCATCGCTAAACTCATCCTCAAAACTCTTTTCAATTGCATTCATACCTTTATGTCGAGGTAAAAGCGATGGATGGATATTTATAGCATTAAATTTGTTTACAAAATTAGCCGACAAAATCCTCATAAATCCAGCACAAATTACTAAATCTATATTTTTATCTTTTAAATGCTCGATTAACTCTTCGTTTAATTCATCTCTTTTTTTAAATTTTAAAATATGAATTTTAATATTAAATTTTTTCGCAATCTCTATCCCTTTTGCATTCTCATTATCACTGATGCACTCAACTATCTCTATTTTAGTGGCTAAATTTTCGATTATTTTTTGCATATTACTTCCTGTACCACTAAATAAAATTACAACTCTTTTCAATTTTTTATCTCCGTTTTTGGTAAGTTTTGGCTGATATTGGTATATCATTTAATATAGTCGAAATTTGTACATTTTGACCTAATAATTTTTTGTAAACGACATAATTTGCTAAAACTTTTTTTCCATAACTTTTTGTCTCTTCATAAATAATTTTTTCTAAACTCAAAAATGGCTCATATTCGGAAGTTCCATTAAATGCACCAGATTTTATCAATCTCAAAGTGTATCCAACTCCAGCATTATAAGCATAAGCAATAAAAAGTGGGTGTGAGAGTGTTTTTAAATCGTTATTCAAATGAAAATTTGCAAACTCAACCCCAATTTCAGGCTTAAACATATCATCAAGCATAATATTTTTCTTTAACTTTTTTGCAATATGTTCAACCAAAAATGGCATGATTTGCATCATTCCAAGTGCATAAGAGCTTGAAATTGATGTTGGAATAAAATGACTTTCTTGTTTTGCTAAAGCTAAAAGCATTGCCTTTCTATCGCCATCTAAACCTTTAAATATCTCTTCATAAGGAAAAATAAAATAGTTTATTCTAAAATTATTTGCCTTCTCAAGAAAAAATGCTAAATGAGGTTCAGTATTTAAATAATCAAACTCTTGAGTTACTATTTTGATATCTTTTACATTTCTATATTTTTGTAACTCTTGTAACCATAAAAATGGGTCACTTATATCAAACTTTTTTTGAATTTCTTTATTTGTAATTATGCTACTTACGATGTTATTTGGTAAGTTTTGATTTAACTTTTCACTTGCATAAAGTGAATAAATATTTACATCAAAAGTATCTCTTAAAATTTCACTTAAATATTTAGTGTTTTTTGTAATTAAATATTGCCAAAATAAAATTTTATCTTTATCTTCTCGTAATTTCACACTTTTATAAGCAAAGTTTAAAAAATTCAAAGCTAATTTATCTTGTTTTAAATCTATCGCATTTATCGCAAGTAAAAAATTTGTAGTTGAATTTGCACTTTTTGAGTCAAAATTTAAAAGTGTATTTCTAGCATTTGACATATTATTATCTAATGTTATAGTTCTTACAAATGACTCAAACTTTTTTTCACTTGAGAGAGTTTGTAAGAATTCATTTGAATAACTTAAATCCAAATGTTTTCGCCTAAAATTATCTCCCATTCTCAAAAAAATACTCAAAAATGTTTCGCCGCCGATATTTAACATCTCTTGCACTGGAATTTCTGAAGCAAAAATTTTAGCTACTATTGCAATTTTTGGATAATCTTTTTCTATTCTTTCGGCAATTTTTACTAATTCAACCTTTGGCATTACACTTGCCTTAATTGGACTAATACCTAAGCTTATACACTGATTGCTTTTAGATAAAAATTCTCCTGAAGTTAGTGCATAACAATTTTGTTTTTCCAAAAACTCTTTATTTTTAGTCTTTTTGATATATCTTGATACAATTTTTCCTGAAGCTACATTTGCCATTGCATAAGCTTTATCAGCTTCTTCTGGAGTTATATCTTGAGCTAAAAATCTCCAAATATAAAAATCTTTTGCTCTACTTTTTGGTTTATCTTGCAAAAATTCGAGTGTAATCTCTTTCGCAAATAAAAAAGAGTAAAAGATTATAAATATAAGTAAAAATTTCATCATAAACCACTTGCCAAATTAAACAAAAGTTTGACTAAAAATAAATCAATAAATTGAAGCAATAAAATAACCACAATCGGGGTTAAATCAACTCCTCCAAAAACCGTTGGAATATAATTTCTAATTCTAAGATAGAGTGGTTCAGTCAATCTATGTAAAATTTGAACTATGGGATTAAATGGGTCAGGTCGCACCCAAGTTATAAGTGCTGAAATAATAACAACCCAAATATAAATACTAATTATCATATGTAAAATTTGTGCTAATGCTTCGATTAGTGTTGAAATAACTACCATTTAAATCTCCTTTTTTAAATTTAAATAAATTGCAAAAAACATTAAAGCTATCAAACTAAGCCCCATTACAATCATTGCTATAGTTGCCATTTTTTTAACTCCTTACTCTATTTTCAATCATTAAAATTAAAATAAAAGAAAATAATATAAACATCTCAAATAAAATAAAACCTATCCAAAAAAGTAAACTGATATTATTACTTAAATATAACTTACTAATTCCACTTGCGACAGCAATCAAAACGGCAATACAAATCGTTAAATAAACTCTTAAATTGTTGAGTTTTTCTTTTAATAATTCACTTTCACTCAAATTATCATTCCTAAATAACTTTTAATGTATGGATAAATTTTATTAAATTCTGGACCACTATAAGCTCCTGTTAAGACAAACCGTAATGGCTTAAATAAGTTTTTGCCTTTAAGTTTACTTTCACTCATTGCAAAAGCTTTTAACTCTTCAAAATCGTTGAATTCTTTACCCTTTAAAATATTACTCAAAAGTTTAACCTCTTCTTGAAACTCATTTGGAATTTTTGGAGCAAAAATTGTATCTATTTTTGGCTTTAACTCTTTTATTGTACTCGCCTCTTCTGTATAAATTTTAGCCAATTCACCAATATCTTTATCAGCATAACCCAATAATTTTGAAAGCTCTAAGCTATCTTTTAATTTTATATGCTCTCTATTTATGAAACGAAGTTTATCTAAATCAAATTTTGCAGGTGATTTTGAAATATTTTTTACACTAAAAAACTCTATCGCTTCATCTAAGCTAAAAATTTCTTTTTCACTCTTATTTCCTAATAAAATTAAATAATTAGTTATAGCTTCAATCAAAAATCCCCCATCGAGTAACCATTTTACACTCGACTCATTATCTCTTTTGCTCATTTTTTTACCATTGTGATTTAATAAAATTGGCAAATGAATATAATTTATCACCTTATCGTAATTTATTGCATTTCTAATAGCAATTTGTTTTGGAGTGTTTGATATATGGTCTTCACCTCGCACTACTACCGAAATATCCATAAGCATATCATCTATCGAACAAGCAAAATTGTAAGTTGGAGTTTTATCAACTCTCAAAATTACAAAACTATCAATCTCTTTTGGTGAAAAATCGAATTCTCCTCTTATTCCATCAAAAAAGTTAATATTTTTATCAGGTTTTTTTAATCTAACAACAAAAGATTTTTCATTATCAAGTACATCAGAGTCGCTCAAAAACTCGCAACTTCCATCATATCTATAAGCTTCTTTATTCTCTTTTGACTCTTCTCTTTTTTGTGTTAATAAATCTTCTGGACAAAAACAAGCAAAAGCTTTTTTATCTATGATTAATTTCATAGCAATTTGTTGATGAAATTTCAAGTTATGACTTTGATAAAGCACACTTGAATACTCTATTTTAAATTTATCTAAAATTTCGATTATTTCCCTATCTTTTCCATCAATATTTCTCTCTTTGTCGGTATCTTCTATTCTAATGATTAATTTTTCACCTCTTTGTTTTGATAAAATATAATTAAAAATAGCTACTCTTAAATTTCCAATATGCATATCACCCGTTGGACTTGGTGCAAATCTTAGCATTAAACTCCTTTTTAAAATTTATCTTTATTTTAACATAAATGGATTTAATGATAATAACTATATAAAAAAATAAAAAATAAAAAGGTATAATTTGAGTGCAATATAATTACTTTTTATGGGAGTTCAAATTTAATGAATATATTTTTTATTCACTATTTAGAAAATATAGGTGGGGGAGAGAGGTATTTAATAAACCTTATAAATGCTATTCCTGAAAATTATAATATCTATTTATTAACTCCAAATTCTGATACTATGCTAGAAAAAGAAATTACAAGACCATTTACTAAGATTTCTAAAAAATTTAAGAGAAATTTTTTTGCTTTTCCATATTTCTCAATTTCATTATTATATTTTATATACAAATTTATAAAAGAGAATAAAATTAATATTATTCATTTAAATGACCACTATCTCTTACCTTCATTTATACCAATAAAATATTTTTTCAATATCAAAATTATATTTACTTCTCACGGTATTTGGGATAGTTATTTTTTTATAAATAGATTTATTTTAAAATTATTAAATCCTATTGTATTAACTGCTACTCCAATTCAATATTTTAGAATTAAATTTTTAGTTAAAAAGATTTTTTTAATGCCGTTTTTCCATACAAATATAAATCAATTAAAAATTAAAGAAGTAGATAATGGAATTAATTTAGGCATAATTGGTCGTTTTTCTCCTGTTAAAAATCATACTTTAGCTTTTGAAATAGTTGAAAATAGTGATTATATACTTCATATTTTTGGTGGTAAAACTTTAAATATTTCAGAAGAAAGTAGTGAATATGAAAGAAAATTATTAAATTTAATTAATAAAAATAAAAATATTATTTATCACGGTTTTAATTCCAATTTAGAGGAAATTTATAAAAATATAGATATGTTATTAGTAACTTCAAAAACTGAATCTTTTAGTATGGTTACAATCGAAGCATTATCTTTTGGCATACCAGTAATTTCTACTTTAACAGAAGGAAGTTCATTTATTATAAATAATGGATATAATGGATTTATTTGCAACTCTAAAAATGAATTTATAGAAAAAATAGAATTTATAAAAAATAATTATGAAAAATTTTCTAAAAATGCTTTGGAGAGTTGCCATAAATTCTCCAAAGAAACATATATAAAACAGTTAATGGATATCTATGAAAACTAAAAGAATTCTCTATTTTTGTTCAGCATATCCATATCCAATTGATGATGGAATTAAAAAAATTAATGTAAATTTAATAAATGAATTTATAAATCAAAAGTGTGAAGTTACTTTAGTTGTTCCAAAAAGTAATAAAAATGATGAGTTTAAAAAAGTAAATATAATTGAATATAAGAAAAAGAGAAATATTTTCTCGATTTTAAAAGATTTATTTTTACTTCAGCCTCTTTATTTTAGTCTCTATTTTGATAAAGATTTACTCAATAAAATTGATAAAAGTGCTTATGATTTGATTTTTTATGATTTTTATCCATTAACTCAATATTCAAGCAATCTAAAAAGTGAACTTTTTATGATGCCTGATTCTATGAAAGAGTTGGCTTTTTCAAACTTTAAAAATGAAAAAAATTTCATAAAAAAAATTTATTCACTTTTAAATTATTTTTTATCTTATTTTTATAATTTAAGAATTAAAAAGTTAAAAAAACTTTATGTTTCAAATGAAGATATTAAAATAGATAAAATAGAAAACTCTCAT
>DZAZ01000129.1 GCA_022729755.1 Helicobacter cetorum
TTAAAATCTTTTATATTTAGAGATAACTCTGGAGTTAATTGATAAAGCAAAAGAAATTTTACATTTTTATTTTTAACTCTTTTTTGTAGCTTTTTTACAACTTTTAATCCAAAGCCATCATCTCCCATTAAACTATTTCCATATCCAATTACTAAAGTCATTAAATTTTTAATTCCGCTTCTTTACTCATTCTATCAAGTAAACCGAAAAGTTCGCCACTTGCTTCTTCCATCAATTCAAAATTTTTAACCAACTCTTCTTTTATGTGAAGACAATTTTGTCTTTGTATACATTTTATATTTTCTCTAACAAGTGAATGCACTCGCTCGTGAGGTTTATCCATCAATTTAAATGCTTCAGTTTCGCCAAATCTCTCTTTACCTTGAGATAAGTACCATTTTCCAAGTCTACACTCTGTATGAGTTCCAAAATTTTGCTCTAAACCTTCATTTAAAATTGAAGCATAAGCATTTGTTTTAAATAGTGCGTGGTCAATTTTTACAAGACCTGTAAAAATTCTATTTTCCATAATATAAGAGATTTTTGCAGTTTTATTTGATTCGTTATTAAATTTCATTAGTGTTGTTTCAAATTGATTTATATTTTCACTCGAATCTTTTGCAATATCAGTTATATTTTTAGAATTTTTTTCCAAATCATTTGCATCTTGAATTAAAGTTTGAACTGTGATTTCAATTTCGTGAGTAGCTCTTTGAGTTCGTTCAGCTAAATTTTTTACATTTTCAGCCACAACCGCAAAACCTCTTCCGTGTTCTCCAACTCTACTAGCTTCGATTGAAGCATTTAATGCAAGTAAATTTGTCTGGTCAGCAATATCTTTTATTAAAGTTGTAATTCCATTTATCTCATTTACTCGCTCTATTAATTTATGAATTGAATTATTACTATCATCAATTAAAGTTATTAAATGATTTAGCCGTTTAGTAATATCATTTACTAAAATTATATTTTCATTTGAAGTTTTAGCAATTCCAATGGCTTCTTCAGTTATAGCTCTCATATCCTCGACACTTTTGTATAAATCATCTTGAATTACGTGCAAACTGTTACTTATTCCTCCACCTAATTTATGAAATGATTTTGCAAGTAAACCTCTTTTTTGAGTTTTATAGTTTTCATTTATCGCTTCAATTCCTTTATTGATTAAAATTGAAGAGTGATAAAATTCACCGTGCAAACCACTACTTAAAATATTTCTATAAGCTATGCCATTACTTGCCGAATTTATCGAAGTTTTTACTTCACTCAAAAGTGCTTCAACTTGGTCAAGTGTGTTATTCATAGTCCAAGCGATTTGTTCAAATGGACTTTTTGCATCAATTTGAGTTATTCTATAACCTAACTTTCCATCTGAAAGCTTTTCTATTACACTCATTAATTTTTGAAAAACTTCATCTTTTTTAATGTTTTCATTGCAATCAAAAACACTTAAAGATGATATTAAAATCAAAATTAATAAGCCCGATAAAACATAATCGCTATGAAGTATAATTAAATAGATACTAGAAAATAAAAATGTCAAAGCAAAAGTCAATAAAATTTTACTTTTAAGTAAACACGATAGTTGCATTGATAAACCTTTGTTCATTAAATTTAAACATTTTATGAATATTCAAATTAAACTTATATTAAAATTTTAACTCCATTTATTCTATTTTTTAATAAGGTAAATTAATGAAAAGTGTAATAGGTATCGATTTAGGCTCAAATACTTTGCGAGTTGTAAAACTTAATTGCAGTGATTTTACAAGGGTTTGCGAATTTGAAAAAATTGTCAAAACAGGCGATAAATTGCACGAAAGTGGAATTATTTCAAATGAAGCAAAAGATAGAATAATTGAAGCGATTTTACAAGCAAAAGAAAAAATAATTTTTGATAGTGAAATCATAGCCGTTACTACCGAAGCTTTTAGAAGTGCTAAAAACTCAAACGAAATTTTGAATGAAATAGAGCAAAAAACTAAAATAAAATTTAAAATAATTGATGGAGAAAGCGAAGCAAAATTTACAACTTTAGCCGTAAAAAATGCACTTAAAAGATTAAATTATCAAGATAATAACTTTTTACTTGTCGATATCGGCGGAGGTTCGAGCGAAATTATAATCGATGGTGTAATTTCAAAAAGTTTTAAGCTTGGAATAATTCCTATTGCACAAAAGTATAAAACTAAAGAAAATATAGAAAAAAATTTAGAATTTGAATTCAAAGAGATAAAAAAATTTATAGATGAAAGTTATAAAAAGTTTGATAAACCTAACTTTTTTGTGGCAACAGCTGGAACTCCAACTACAATTTTGGCGATGAAATTAGGACTTGATTATGAGCATTATGATTATAAAAAAGTTAGTGGTAATAAACTTGAAATAAATGATTTAGATGAGCAGTTAAATAAACTTTTAAAAGTTGATTTAAAAGAGAGAGAAAGATTAGTTGGAGTTGGTAGAAGTGACTTAATCGTGGCTGGAGTTTTAATATTTAAAGAGTTGCTCAAAATAACAAATTTTAATAGTTCTATCGTAATAGATGATGGATTAAGAGAAGGTGTCGCCATTGCTAAATGTTTAGAGATAATTTGATAGAATAACTATAAAAGAGATAAAAGCAATATATATAAAACAGGTAATTAGATTAATTGAGGGATTTAAAATGACCAAATTACCATACGGATTAAGCGATTTTAAAAGAGTTTTGATTGAGGATTATTATTACATCGATAAAACAAATTTTATAAAAAATATCGAAGATGAAGCGGATTTTTTATATTTTTTACGACCTCGCAGATTTGGAAAAAGTTTAACTATTTCAATGCTTGAAGCTTATTATGATATTTATTATAAAGAACAGTTTGAAGAGATATTTAAAAGAACTTATATCTATAAAAATCCAACAAAACTAAAAAGTAGTTTTTATGTTTTGAGGTTTGATTTTAGTGCAGTTGATATTACAGATTATGAAAGTAGTTTTAGAAATAATATACATATAAAGATAGATAGTTTTTGTAATAAATATAAGATACCTTTAATTGATATTCAAAATCCAATAGATAAATTAGAAAAACTATTTGATTTTAGTACTCAAAACAATCTTCCAATCTACATTTTGATAGATGAGTATGATAACTTTATAACAAAACTTTTAGTAAGCGACAAAGAAGCTTATAAAAATATAGTGACTTCTAAAAGTGCAATTTATAAAGAATTTT
>DZAZ01000058.1:0-270 GCA_022729755.1 Helicobacter cetorum
TAAAAATGCAGAAAGAGGCTTATATTTAAATAACTATAGAAAGGGACTTGACATGAAATTTAGCCCACCTTTTGGCGATTAAATTCTCATCTTGTTTATTGTTTTTTAGTATTGCTTGTTTGAATAGTAGCATGTTAATCCTAAATTTTTAAACTCTCTATCTCTTCTATACTAAGCCCTGTTGAAATAGCTATAACATTTACATCTATATTTTGTTTTAATAGATTTCTTGCAACTTCAAATTTTGCCTCTTTTTGACCTTCTATTTTT
>DZAZ01000058.1:370-12968 GCA_022729755.1 Helicobacter cetorum
CCTTGTTGCATTCCTTGTTGCATTCCTTGTTGCATTCCTTGTTGCATTCCTTGTTGCATTCCTTGTTCAAAACCTTTATAAAGGGCTGTATCAAGAGTGTTTATATAATCTCGATAATGTTTTAAATTTATATGATAGTTGTGTTGCTCTTTTTTTGATAGTTTTAAAAATTCGGCTCTTTTAAAAGCATCTTCTAAAATATCACCTTCAAACTCTTTTGGAATTTCTCTTAGTCTATTTGCTTCTTTGAAAAAATATAACCAATATTCTAAATGTTTAGATAACTCTTCTTTGCTTTTTTTGAATTTTGGGATTTCAATATATATAAAATTTAGTTTTTCACTAACAATATTTTTACTATTTATATCCATAATTTGGCAATAGTGAATATAATCATCACCCATAAACTCCATTACTTCAAAGTTCAAAATTCCTATAAAATATATTGGTTTTAGTTCAAAATCCCATTTGCCTCTAAGTGCTTGAGCTTGGATTGGAAATGTTGTGTAATATATTGCTCTATCGATAAAAAATCTCTGCTCCGCTCTTTGAAGTTCTACTATAAAATCTTTGCCTTTATCATCGACACAATATATATCAAAGACGGCTTTTCTATCTTCGGCAGTTGCTCCGAGTTTTTCTAAATTTTGAAAAGTAACTGTTACTATTTTGTCTTTGATTGGTAAAATATCATTCAAAAAACTAATTAAAAGAGGCTTACTCTCCTCTTCACCAAATATTCGTTTAAATCCAAAATCTGTAAATGGATTTATAAACACCTCATTTGATAGACACATGATTACTCCTTTTTTTCATTATCATTTATAAATATCTCCTCTGCTAGCAGCATCATAAATATAAATAATCAATTTATTTTCAAAAATTGTATAAATAAATCTATATTTTCAAATTCTCAAACGATATCCTCACTACTTCCTTCAAGAGGTTTTATATCAAGTTCTTTAAAATTAAATGGATTTTGTGAAAGTTTTAAAAAAGCCAAATCCACTCTTTTTATAAAACTTTTATCTTGCTTTTTCAAAAATTTTTCAACACTTTTATGAAGTTCTATTTCATAGTTCATAAAAGCTCTTTTTTTAAATCATTCCATTTAACAGTTTTTTTATCTTTAAAATCTTTCAAAGCTTTCTCTTTTTTCAAAGCCATCTCTTTTGTAAAAATATCTTTTTCAACTATTTCAATATCATCTTTAAGATGATTTAAAAGATACATAACCTTTTCATATGCACTCTCTTTTATATCGATTGTTAAAAGCATAAATTACTCCCCCTCCACAATTCTAATCTCATCTTCACTCAAACTCACACCAGTCCAAGCTCTTTTTTTAAATTATCATGTTTAGTCCATTTTTTATTACTAATTTTGATTTGTAAAGCCGAATAATAATCAAATTTATCCTCTGCTATCTCTTTTAATTTTACATACTCTTTGTAATCCAAAATAACAGCTATTGGATTTTCATTCTCTTTTATAATCTGTGTTTTTATCATTTGTATGCTTCCTTTCGATGTTTAATTTCATAAATAGATAAAATTTTCATATCCTCATCAAAAATAACTCTATAATTTCCAACTCTCAATCTTTTAAAATCTCCAAATTCACCTTTTAAAAACTTAATATCGTAAGTATCATGAACTTCATTTGCATAATTTTCAATTTTATTCAAGATAGCAATAGCACTATTTTTGTCAGATTTTATAATTTTTTTGAGTTGTTTTTTTGACTTTTCAGAATACAAAATCTCCTTCATTCACTCCCCCTCTACAATTCTAATCTCATCTTCACTCAAATCATAAAATTTATAAACCATATTATCGATTTCTTTTTCATTTGAAATACAAATATTTTCTAATGTTTCAAGTTCTTTTTTGAGCTTAATTTCTCTATCAAAATTATCATTTTTCATAGCTTCATCAAGAAGGATTTTATAATCTTTGATTTTTTGTTTGCTTTCTAAAATTTCATCAACAAGTTTGATAAATGGTTTTTGTTTTTCTTCATCTATATTTATAATTGGGACAGAAATTAATTGAGACTTGTCTATTTGCAGTAAATCACCTGTCTTTTTACCTTTGTATTTCAACCAAAAATTAGCAATATTTGAATTTAGAATACAAACCAAAAATTTTAAATTGATTCTATCAGTTTTGATATAATTCAATGCTCTTGAACCATAAAACTCTTCTTCTGTGTAAGTGTTTGATGGATAAAGTGTCCTTGTGGAACATATAATCTTGGCACCTTCTTTGAAGAATGATTCATCTCTTTCTCTATGCAAATAATAGTATCTTTTATTAGGTGTTTTATATTTGTTTTTTGCTTCAATTAGCTCGTCTTTAAAAATTTCAAAATGCTTTTCTAGGTTCTGATATTCTTGAATATTTTCTGTATGAAAGTTTTTATCACTTAAATAAATAATAAATTTATTTGTGGTTTCTGTCCAATATTTTCCAGCATTAGTATGAAATTTTTTGATATATTTTAATTCATTTAGCTCAAATTTCATAATTTCATATTCTTTTACAATAAATGCTTTATCAGGTGCACCAACAATACCTTGGGCAACCTCTTTATCTTCTAAAACAAAATTTTGCTTATTTTTAATTTTTTCAAGCACTATCTCAATAGTTTCATTTGAAAAATTAATAATAGAGTCGAGTAATTTGTTTTGATTTATTGTAGAGATAAAGTATTCAAAATCTATATTAATATTTTTATTTAAAAAACTTATTACATCATCACTTGAAATTTTTTTATTTTTTATTCTACTAACTTTTGTTTGATAGTTTTTATTTTTATTTGTCTTTTGCATAATATAAATCATAGTTTGAATACTAGCTTCTTCAAAAACTTTAAAATCACCAAAGTCTATAAATTCTAATATTTTGCCATCATTTAAAACTTTATTTCTAAATTTTGAAGCTCCAGTATTACTTATCCAATTATTTGGTGCAATAAAACTAACTAAACCATTTTCTTTTATTAAATCTAATGCTTGACAACCAAAAAAATACCATAAATCCATTTTTCCTTGATAATATGGACTTCCTCTAAGTCCATCAAAAGCATTTTTATGTGTGTATTCTTTAATATACGGCGGATTACCAATCACAACATCAAAACTATTAAATTCAAATGGCATATCAATAAGTGAGTTGGCTTGAATGATATTATTACTTAGATTTGTAAGTTTTCTATTTTTCATAGCAGTTTTTAGCCACAAACTAAGCTTTGTAATCTCAATCGCTTCACTATTTATATCAACTCCAAAGAGATTTTTTTCCAAAATTATTAAATCAAAATTACTATATTCAAATAAATCTTGTATTTTCTTTTGAGTGTTGTATCTATTTGTCATATCATGAACAAAATTATATTCAATAAACAGATGATTAAATGCTTGATTTAGAAATGCTCCACTTCCACAAGCTGGGTCAATAACTCTTAAATTCTCAAGAAAATCTTTATAGCTCTTTAAATTTTGAATATCCGAAGTGGTTATATTTTCACTATCAATATTTAAGATATTTAATTCTAACTTTTTATCTTCACAAATTTTATCCAATGTATTTTTTACAATATAGTCAGTTATATAACTTGGAGTGTAAAAAATGCCATCTTTTTTTCTTTGAGTTAATTTAAAATTATTCTCTTTTAATTTTTCCAAATCATCAAGGCTATTTTCAAAAATATGTCCCAAAATATTTACATCAATATCGCTTTCAAAATCATATTCACTAAGTTTTAAAATATCTAATAAAACATTATCATCTATTGTTAAATTATTTAGTGTATTGTCTTCTGCAAACATTCCGCCATTATATGGAAACATTTCAGGTCTATCACTTCCAAAATTTATAGCATTAAATAGAATTTTTATAAAGCTAAAAAGAGGATTTTTATTCCAATCATTTTTAAAAGTATTTACTAAATTTGTTGTAGTTTGGCTATCAATTAATCCTCTATCTTCTGCAAAAAAGATAAAAATAAATCTATCAAGAATTTTTTGAGATAAAGACAAAGCAATATTTTTATCAATCTCATTTTTATTTATGATGTTTTCAAATAGTTGTAGTCGTAGATTAGAAAACTTTTTATATAGCTCTTTTGTTATCTCTGTCTCAAAATTTGCTGATTTTTCTTTTAGTCTTAATGGCAAATCCTCTTTTATAC
Organism: Helicobacter cetorum; assembly: GCA_022729755.1. Taxonomy (GTDB): domain Bacteria; phylum Campylobacterota; class Campylobacteria; order Campylobacterales; family BB28; genus BB28. The sequence goes on from DZAZ01000058.1 coordinate 4,565, forward strand.
TTTCAAAACTAAGTATCAAATGGAGCTTTTTAAACTCATCATAAGTTAGATTAAATAGACTAAATTTTTCATAATTTGTCTTTTTATCTATATAAAACCTTAGCTCATCGAAGTTTGAGATAATTATATATTTTGAATTTGAATGCGAGTTATGATAATTAAATGCTTGAATTTCGATTAAATCTAAATTTTTGCTCTTTTGGTCTTTGAGTTCTATTATTCCAACCACTTGATTATTCACATATATTACACCATCAGCTTTTTTGCCGTCTGTTTCGTTTTTTTTCTCTCGCTCTAAATTGTAGCTATTTGGATTTGTGCTATCAAGTGTAAAACCCAAACACTCCTCAAAGATATCTTTTAAAAACTGTGTTTGATATTTTTCCTCTTTTACAGATTTTATAAACTCTATTTTTGATTTAAACTCTAAAAATTTAGCCCACCTTTTGGCGATTAAATTCTCATCTTGTTTATTGTTTTTTAGTATTGCTTGTTTGAATAGTGACATTTTTTAATCTCCAAAAAATCTCTTAAAAAATCCTTTTATATTTGTTTGTCGTATTCTTGAGATTGCAAGTTCACCCTCTTTTACATCGTTTGTTAAAGTGGTTCCTGCACCAATTATTGTATTATCTTCGATTTTAATAGGTGCAATTAATTGAGAATCACTTCCAACAAAAACATTTTTGCCTATTATTGTCTTGTGTTTAGTTTTTCCATCATAATTACAAGTAATAACTCCTGCTCCGATATTTGTATTCTCACCTATTTGACTATCTCCAATATAACTTAAATGTCCAGCTTTTACACCAACTAAATTTGATTTTTTAATCTCTACAAAATTTCCTATCACACACTCATTTAAAATCGTTTCAGGTCTAACTCTCGCCATTGGTCCGAGTGTGCTATTTAAAATTTGACTGTCTTCTATAATTGTGTTTGTTTTAATGTGAGATGAGCATATCTTAGTTTTTCCAAGCAAACTCACACCATTTTCAATAATGCACTCCCCCTCAATCTCGACATCGCTTTCTATATAAATGCTTTCAGGCATTCTCATAGTTACACCATTTAACATAAACTTTTCTTTAATTTTACTTTGCATCAAAGTTTCAGCATTTGCTAAATCAAACTTAGAATTAACCCCTTTAAAATTTTCTTCTTTTACAAAAATAGGTTTTATAATTTTATTATCTTTTACACAAAGCTCGATTATATCGGTTAAATAGTACTCATTTTGGGCATTTTTATTAGTTATTTTTGATAAATATTGATTTAAAATTTCTCTTTTAAATAGATAGACTCCCGAATTTACATTTTGAATTTTAAGCTCATCTGTATTTGCATCTTTTTGTTCCACTATCTTTTTTACTTCTTCATTTTCAATCAAAACTCTACCATAACCATTTGGATTTTCAAGTTTTATAACACTCATAACAATATCAGCTCTCATTTTTAAAAAACTTTTTAACTCACTTGCCTCAATTAAGGGCATATCTCCATTTAAAACTAAAATTCTTTCAGAATTAAAGTTTATATTTTTTAATGCTCCAGCTGTCCCTGGATAATTTTTTAAATCTTGAATAGTAATTTCAATATCATCAAAATATTTAAAAATTACTTTTTTTATAGCTTCAGCTTCGTGATATAGCACAATATTTACATTATTTGTAATTTTTTTTGCTTCTTTAATTACATAATAAATCGTCTCTTTGCCACTAATTTTATGAAGAACTTTTGGAGTAGATGACTTCATTCTTGTTCCTGCACCTGCTGATAATACAATAATTGAAATATCCATAAAAACACCTTTTTTTATTTAATTTTAACACAAATATGATTAAAATGAGGGAGAAAAAATCTTTATAAGAGGTATGGTATGGATTTAGGCACAGTCATTGGGACGGTGATGATTTTAGTGCTATTGTTATCATCTATGGCTATGGGGGTTGGAATTGCCGCATATATCGATATTCCATCTGTTTTAATCGTTTTTGGTGGTTCGATTGGTGCATTGATGATTGCATTTAAATTAGAACATATTAAAGCTATGTTTAAAATTTATATGATTGCTTTTAAGCCTCCAGCAAACGAAGAGTTACAATCACTTATTCAAAAATTAGTAAATTACTCTATGAAAGCTAGGAGAGATGGTATTTTATCTCTTGAAACAGATGCAAATGCCGAAGAGAATGATTTTTTAAAAAAAGGTCTTTTAATGGCGGTTGATGGCAATGAGCCAGATACTATTAGGGAACTTTTAGAAGTTGATATGGAGCAAACAGGCTCTAGGCATAAGCTGAATAGTTCTATTTTTGGAAAATGGGGAGAAATTGCAGGGGCATTTGGGATGCTTGGAACACTTATTGGACTTGTTGCAATGCTTATGAATATGAGTGACCCATCATCAATTGGGCCAGCAATGGCTGTTGCACTTATTACAACTTTTTATGGTTCACTAATTGGAAATGTTTTAGGTGGGCCAATTGAGAATATTTTAGGTATTAGAAGTAGTGATGAAATGTTAGGTAAATCTGTCGTGATTGAGGGAATTATGTCAATTCAAGCTGGAGATAATCCAAGAATGTTAGAGGCTAAATTACTTTCGTTTTTACAACCAAGTGAGAGAGTAAGTCAATTTGAATAAAATTAAAAGAAGAGTAAATGGCTAAAAAAAAGGAGTGTGCTTGTCCTAAATGTATGCCTGGTTGGCTTCAAACATTCGGGGATTTAATGAGTTTGCTTTTAACATTTTTTATTTTACTTCTCTCTATGTCTTCAATGGATGCTAAAAAAGTTTCAGAAGCAGTAGGTTCACTTTCATTGGCACTAAGTGTACTTGAGGGTGGAATTAAAACTGAAATTAGTAAAAAAACTGTAACAGCTACACCTATTGAAGACACAGTTGATACAGCTGAAGAGGTAAATTTGCTTAGTAGAACAGTAGTTGAATTTAATGAAATGACACAAGCTGCTGATGGTCCAGTTGTTTCGCTTGAAGAGAGTGAAGAGGGGTTTATTATTAGACTTCCTGCGAATTTACTTTTTACAAGAGCTGGAGCCGAAATTGACAATGAAGATGCAAAACTTTTTTTAAAAAGAATTGCACTAATTATCGATAAATTACCTGCTGATACTCATATTAGTGCAAGAGGTCATACTGATAATGACCGATATGGCGGAACAGAATTTAAGGATAATTGGGAGTTATCAACGGCAAGAGGTTCGTCCGTTGTAAGAGAACTTATAAATAATGGAGTAAATCCAACTAAACTTAGTGCAAGTGGACACGCTGAATTTGACCCAGTAGCTTCAAATGCTACCGAAGAGGGGAAAGCAAAAAATAGAAGAGTTGATTTATACTTTTTTACTTTAAAACAAAAAGATAAAGATAAAGTACAAAAGAGTGTTTTAGATATGGCGGGATAAGTTATGTTTAAAATTTTCTCTTTGTTAATTCTTTTGATATTAACACTAGATGCCAATGCACCCGTACAAATTCCAACTGTAAATTTATCACTTCAAGCTCCAAATGAACCAAAAGAGTTAGTAAATACACTAAATGTTGTAATTGTTTTAACTCTTTTAGCATTAGCTCCTTCACTTGTTCTTGTAATGACAAGTTTTGCAAGGATTTTAATAGTTTTTTCATTCCTTAGAATGGCGATGGGAACTCAACAATCACCTCCAACACAACTTTTAGTTTCTCTAGCAATGATTTTAACTCTTTTTATAATGGAACCCGTTGGAATGGAAGCTTATAATAGTGCAATTAAGCCATATATTGATAAAAAAATCGATTATGTAGAAGCTTATGAAAAAGCAACTTTACCATTTAAAAAATTTATGCTTAAAAACACAAGAGAAAAAGATTTAGCACTATTTTATAGAATTAGAAACTTAGAAAATCCTCATAGTGTCGAAGATGTTCCACTTACAATTATAATTCCTGCTTTTATGATAAGTGAAATGAAAACAGCTTTTGAGATAGGATTTTTGCTATTTTTACCATTTTTAGTTATAGATATGGTTATAGCTTCAGTTTTAATGAGTATGGGTATGATGATGTTACCTCCCGTTATGATTTCACTTCCTTTTAAGTTGCTTATTTTTGTATTAGTTGATGGATGGAATTTAATAGTAGCAAATTTAGTAGCTAGTTTTAAATAAATTTCAATGAAAGCAATTTTTATTTGCTGGAATTGGTGGCATAAGGTGTAATTCAGCAAGTGACTGATTTTTATAATTAAAAAATTGATTTATTAGTTTTAACGGTATAAAACTTGCATATTATAAATAAAATAAATAATCAAGGATGAAAAATGGCCGTTAGAATAACTAGTGAATGTATAAATTGTGATGGATGTTTAAGTGAGTGTCCTGTTGAAGCGATAGTTAATAATGATTTAAATCCAACTGAAGAGGATACTTTTTATGTAAAACCTGAAGTTTGTGTTGAGTGTGTTGGTCATTCTGATGCTCCAAGATGTGCTGAAGCTTGTCCTACTGAAAGTGCTATTGTGTGGGATATGCCTTATACTAATGAGTATAATGATTACTATCTTGATGGACATAATAGTGGTAGATATAAAATTAGAATTAATAAGAAAAAAGAAGTACTTATGACACCATCTGAAAAAGAGATGCCTTTTAAAAGTGATATTTCAATAGATTTGAGAACGTCGGGGGCTAATGTAGCAATGTAAGGAAAAAGAAAAAAATGCTTAATAAAACTTTTTTTATTCTCGCAACCTCTTCTCTCTCACTCTTTGCTACTGAAACTTCACAAGAAAACTTAAATATTGTTTGGATAGTTGTGGCAACTTCGCTTGTATTTTTGATGCAAGCAGGTTTTACCGCACTTGAAGCTGGACTTGTAAGGGCAAAAAATAGTATAAACGTAGCTGTTAAAAACTTTAGTGATTTGGTTTTTGCAATGATAGCTTATTTTATGATTGGATATGCACTTATGTTTGGGGCCGATTATATGAGTTTAATTGGTACTGAAGGTTTCTTTTTAAATGGTCACAATGAGCCTTATGATTATGCTTTTTTTATGTTTCAAGCCGTTTTTGCTGGAACTTCGGCCACCATTGTTTCAGGAGCAATTGCTGAACGAATGAAATTTGGAGGTTATCTTATTGTTTCTTTTATAGTTTCAGCCTTTATTTATCCAATTTCAGGGCATTGGGTTTGGGCTGAAGGTGGTTGGCTTATGGATATGGGATTTGTGGATTTTGCGGGAAGTTCTGTTGTCCATCTAGTCGGAGCTTGTGTTGGATTTATTGGAGCTTGGATGGTTGGACCTCGAATTGGAAGATTTGATAAAGATGGGAATATATTGCCAATTCCTGGAACTAATCTTCAAATGGCTACTGTTGGAGTTTTTATTTTATGGTTTGGTTGGTTTGGGTTTAATGGGGGGTCAACTTTAGTTGGAGATGGAAGTATTGCAAAAATTGTTGTAAACACTTCACTTTCAGCGGCAATTGGTGGAGTTGTAAGTTTTTTAGTTTCACATATACTTAGTGGAAAACCTGAAGTTTCAAAATTAATAAATGGCTCATTAGCTGGACTTGTTGCAGTTACGGCTGGCTGTGCTGTGCTTGAGCCTATGGGTGCTTTGTATGTTGGAATTGGAGCTGGACTTGTTGTACATTTAGCTGAAATTATTTTACTTAAATATTTAAGAGTTGATGACCCAGTTGGTGCAATTCCAGTTCACGGAGTGGCGGGAGCTTGGGGAACAATTGCACTAGCTTTATTTGCTCCAGTTGAAGCACTTCCTACAAAAAGCCATATAGACCAACTTGGTATTCAAGCATTAGGGGCTTTTAGCATTTTTGTTTGGGCTATTATTACAAGTTTAATTCTATTTTGGATTTTAAAAATTACAGATAATTTAAGAGTTCCACCTGAATATGAATTACGAGGTTTAAATGAGGCTGAACACGGTGCAAAACAATCATTAGTTGATACTTATGATGCGATTGATTATATGATAAAAAGTGGAGATTTTTCAAAAAAAGTTGAAGTAGAAATTGGAACTGAAGCTGGAGATATCGCAAGAGTATTTAATAATTTAGTCGATGAGCTTGACAAAGTTGCTAATGTGGCTGAAGCAATTTCTAAAGGAGATTTATCAAAAAATTTAGCTCCAAAAAATGAAAAAGATAAGCTTGGAAATGCAATTTATCAAATGGTTAATGATTTAAATAATTTTGCAAATCACTTAAGAGACAGTTCAAATCAAATTGAGAGTTCAGTTAATATTTTGACAAATAACACAGTTAAACTTCATAGCTCAAATACTGAATTAGTCGATGGAATGAATTTAATTTCAAATAGTGTAAATTCAACTAATAGTGTAATTCATAAAGTTGAAAGTCTTTCGATGGATGGGATTAAATTATTAAATGAAGTTGTAAATAATATGAAAGATATAAACCTTATGATGGGTGATTTTAAAAATAATATTGAAGAGTTAAATGGTAATGTAACTGAAATTTCAACAGTGCTAAATGTGATAAATGATATTGCTGACCAAACGAATTTACTTGCTTTAAATGCAGCGATTGAAGCAAGTCGAGCAGGAAACCACGGAAGAGGATTTGCAGTTGTGGCCGATGAGGTTAGATTATTAGCCGAAAAAACTCAAAATGCAATCAAAAACATAGAAGAAAGACTTAAAGTTTTAAAATCAAATTCAAAAAATGCAGTAAACGGGGCTATTTATGGAATGGAAAAAATAAGTAGTGGATTTAATTCTATAAACACAACTGGTGATATGTTTGATACAATTCAAAAAGATATTTCAAATGTGAGGTTAAAAGCTGATGAAATTGCTAAAACTGTAAATAATCAGCTTGACATTACGAGTATTTCAAAAAAATCTATGGATGGAGTAAACTCAATTATAGATATATTTTCACAAAATTTATTTTCACTTAAAAGTATTATTTCACATTTTAAAAGTTAAGGATTTTAAGGATTATTGTAGCCATCTATTTTATTTTTTATTTTATCACTTAAGTAAGCTTTTTCAGTATCTATTACACTTTTTTCTACAAATGGGGGACCTTGTTTTATTAAATCTAAAACACTTGAAGCTTTTGTAGCATCCATTTTTGCCAAAATATTACCAGCAGATTTAACATCAAGTGTAAATAAAATTTCAGCGGCTTGGCTCGGCTCCATTTCATCGAGAATTGGAGCAGCTTTACTTGCTTTCATTTTTGCAAAAGTTTCACCAATTTTACTATCTTTTATTTTTTTCATCTCTTTAAGCATTGTTTTATTTTTTTCAACTATTTTTTTGACTTTCTCTTCTCTCTCTTTCATCTCTTGAAATAGTTGATTTGCCTCTATTTCTCTTTGTTGTATTTTCTCTTCTCTTTTTTCTAATAAAGTTTCAGTTGCAGATTTATAAGCTTCAAAAGCTTGATTTTCTTCATCAATTTTTTCAATTTCTCTAACAAGCCCCTCTTTTCTCTCTTCAAAAATTTTATTACAATTAATATTTTTTTGTGCAAATAAAAAAGTTGTTAAAAGCAAAAGTAAATTTAATTTTTTCATCTTAATCACCTTTGTTATTATGGAGCATTATCGAAATTTCATTCAATTCGTTTTCATCTTTTCGTTTTTTATCAGCTAAGAATTTTTTAATTTCTACACTGTCAAGATATTTAATTTTTTCATATTCTAAGTGAGCTTTTTTTAATTTCATCTCTATTTGATTTTTTTTCATATTAAGTGAAGTTAGAGTTGATTTTAACTCTTTAATTTCATAAATATATCTATTTAAATTATCTTGATGATGCTTTATTTGCAAAAAAGTCCCTCTCATCGGAGTTGAGAGAGATTTTATACTTTTATTTATCTCTAAAATACCATCATTTGCATTTGAAATTGCATTATTAACTTCTATTAATTCAAACTCAACTTGTTCTAATTTTTGTTTTTTTATTTTTACAATTTGAGTAAATTTTGTTTTCATAAAACGATAGTATCAAGCCTATCTGCACTTGTTGAAATTATTCCTATTTTTGTATTTGTTAACTCTTCAATTGCTTTAACATATTTTTTAGCATTTTGAGGTAAGTCATTAAACTCTTTTATCCCTTTTACACTATCCCAACCATCAAAACTTTTATAAATAGGCTTCACCTCATCCAAATCATTTGGAATATAATCAATCACTTTTGCATCAATTTCATAGCCAACACAAACTTTTATTTCGCTAAAACCATCAAGTACATCAAGTTTCATAATAGCAAGTTCATCGCAACCATTTAACTCACTTGCATATTTAGCCAAAGGTACATCAAACCAACCACATCTTCGTTTTCTTCCTGTTGTTGTACCATATTCGTGACCAACTTCAGCCAATTTATCGCCATCAACT
>DZAZ01000130.1 GCA_022729755.1 Helicobacter cetorum
TTTCTACTTATCATAATAATATTATACCTAAATCTTAGGAAGATTTGGTATTACATTGCCATAAGTCACACCTCTTGTGTAAGTTTTATCTTTAACGATAAAAAAGTTACTCAAAGCTTTATATTTACCAACTAATGCACCTTCTTCAATAGTTGCCCCTTTGTTGTTTGAATTCTGTGGAAAATTAAAATCATATTTTATTCCATTAAAATTCGTTATTGTTGCTTTAATTTCACCATTTGGTTTAATTTCAATTGTTGTATTTTTTTTTGAAATTGTGATAGTTTTATCCTCGCTAACTTCCACATTTGCACCATTTGAAGTAACTTCAATATTTAAATCTTTATGTTTAACTTCAACTTTTCCATCTCGTTTTGCGATAACTTCACTATTTTCGCTAACTTTCAAAGTTGAATTGCCACTATTATCCATCTTAATCTCCACATTTTTTGGAGCTTTGATTTTTGTCTCTTCTTTGTTTTCAACTGAAACATTTAAAGTAATCTCTCTTTCACTCATTTTAATTTGAGTATCAGCTTTGCTTCCATCGTCCAATATTTAGCTATTATCGAACACTTTTTCATTTGAAGTTGTCTCTTTTTGCTCAATATTAACTTCCTGCACAGCTGAATTTGAAATTTGCAGTTTTATACCGCCATTATCTGGAATTGAGATTGGTATATAAACTGCTGGTTCATAATAAACTGGTGTTGGAGTTGGTGGTGCTACATAATTCACAGTTATATTCATCTCTTTTGAAACTATTATATTTCCGTCGTTAGCACTTATATTTAACTCTACAACTCCGAATTTATCGCTAATTGGCGAAACTGTAAAATTTAAATCTTTGCCAAAATAGTTTGCATAAGTTAAGTTATTTTCCCATAACGAATTTATGCCAATAATCGAATTATCATTCATATCAACTGTGATATTTAAATCATCTCTGTCTAAATCATTTATATTTGATAAAGTGATGTTAAACACTGCAAAATTCATATCTTTTGTGATGTTTGATGGAATTGTAAAAGTTGGCTTATCATTAATATTATTGATAGTTATATTTATATCTTTTGAAATATTGTTATCTCCATCATATGCATAAACTTTTATCCCAACAACTCCAAAAGCATTTGTAACTGGGATAATACTTAAGTTACTCTCAATTAATGAGATTGTGGCTAAGTTTGTATTGTTACTTTCTGCACTAAAAGTAAATGAATTACTATCAACATCACTTATAAATTTTGATAAATTCATATCAAGATTTGTGTTTTCTAAAGTTTCGTTATTTTCAATGCTCCAAATTGGATTTTCATTTACATTCAATACATTGATAGTTAAATTTTTCTCATAATTAGCCACTCCATCATTAACTTTAATACAAGTTACATAACTATTTCTTGTTTCATAATCTAACTCTATTGCCGTTTTCAACTCATTGCCTGAAATAGTAAAATTATTATCAACTCCTCCACAAAAGCTAAAAGTGTGAGTATCATCAATATCGCTGTCGGTTGCATTTAATTCTCCTATAACTGTCGCAATAGTGCTATTTTCTGCAATTGAGTTGTTTGAGATGTTTATGTCTGTTGGAGTGGCATTTGGAGGAACTGATGTTGTAAATTTCAACACACTATCATCACTAATACCTTTGAATTTATTAGTTCGCCCACTTCTTGCAATAGCATCTTTTGAGATAGTCACATAATAGCTTGTATCATAGTCTAAATTAGTCGTCGGATTGATAGTGAAATTTTTATCAGTTATGCTTAGTTGATTATTTTGTAAATCAACATTAAAAATAACCGAATTATCACTCGATTTAGAGATATTTATCTCACCACTACTTGCAAAAGCTATATTTTTGCTAAATTCCAAAACTATATCGCTATCAACTGCTATATTTACAGCATTATTAACTGGAGATGTAGAGATTAGATTGAGCGGACAAGTTCCCCATTGAGGTTGTTTAGTTGTTTCATCCATAAATTCTGAATTATTGTCAAATGTCATAGGTTTTGATGTTATACTACTCACACACCAATCGCTTAAGTCTTGATTGAAAAGAGTTGCACCAGCAAACATATAATTCATATTACTAACACTGCTAACATCCCAATTGCCTATATTCTGATTAAAAGTAGAGGCACTATTAAACATATACCACATAGCAGTAACTTTGCTAACATTCCAATCGCCTATATTCTGATTGAAAGCAGAGGCACCATTAAACATATTACTCATATCAGTAACTTTGCTAACATTCCAATCGCCTATATCTTGATTAAAAGCAATTGCATTCCGAAACATATCACCCATATCAGTAACTTTGCTAACATTCCAATTACTTAAATCTTTATTGAAAGCTGTTGCACCATTAAATATATTACTCATACCAATAACTTTGCTAACATCCCAATTATCTATATTTTTATTAAAAGCAGTTGCACCATAAAACATAAAATTCATATTAGTAACACTGCTAACATCCCAATCGCCTATATCTTGATTAAAAGCAATTGCATTCCGAAACATATCACCCATATTAGTAACTTTGCTAACATCACAATTGCCTATATCTTGATTGAAAGTAGTCGCATTATAAAACATAATAGTCATATTGGTAACACTGCTAACATCCCAATTACCTATATTCTGATTGAAAGCAGTTGCATTCCGAAACATATTACTCATATTAGTAACTTTGCTAACATCCCAATTGCTTAAATCTTTATTGAAAGCTGTTGCATTCTGAAACATAGCAAACATATTAGTAACACTGCCCGTATCCCAATGGCTAATATTTGCATTAAAAGTGCTTTTACCTATAAATAAATTACTCATATCCGTTATACCGCTTGTGCAAGTGGTTGCGGCATTTTCTTGGTTAATATCAGCTTTTTCCCTTTTTGTGTAAGTTACACCATTAACTACACCTGTCTTATTAAAGAAACTAAGAGATGCATTTTCACACTTGATTGTAACTCCATTATCTGCGAGATAAAAATCACTAGTTGCCATTAAATTTTGAGCGATTAATAGACTTGCACAAACAACACTTAAATAAACTCTTTTGCCCACAATTT
>DZAZ01000131.1 GCA_022729755.1 Helicobacter cetorum
GTTGTAACCAATGCAGGAAGCTACAGAGCATTGAAGTAGGAATTGAAAACATTTTGTGTATATTTGCAAAAAATAAATAACAAATGAATAGAACTCTTTATTTTAATTACATAGACGAAAAACTTCATGTTTTAGCTAGGAGGATTGAGACAAAGGGAAAGCTTAACATGCTTGACATTCATTTGCATTCAGAGAATTTTTATTTATATTTTTTCAACTTGCTATATGGTTTTGAGCTTGAAAATTTAAATTCCAAATTGCAAAATGTTGAGGCAATTGATTTAATTGACCATAAAAATAAAATCATAATTCAAGTGTCAGCTACTTGTACAAAACAGAAAGTAGAATCAGCACTGGAAAAACCGATACTGAAAAATTACAAAACATATTCATTTAAATTTATCTCTATTTCAAAAGATGCAACAGAATTAAGAAAGAAAACTTTCAATAATCCTGAATCATTAGTATTTAATCCTATTTCAGATATTTATGACATTTCTTCTGTGCTTAATGATATTTCAAGCAAAAAAGCAGAGGAGCAAAATGAAATATACAAATTTATAAAAGATGAACTTGGAGGTGAAGTAGATGTTGTAAAACTTGATTCAAATTTGGCATCCGTCATAAATATTCTATCTAAAGAAAAATGGGATAGTGCAAATAAAATTGAAGCGGTTAACAGCTTTGAAATAGAACGTAAGATAACTCATAATGACCTTAAAGACACAAAAGGTTTAATAGATGAATATTGCCATTTTTATGGAAAAGTTGACCAGAAGTATTCAGAATTCGATTCAATGGGAGTAAACAAAAGCAATTCTGTTTTGGCAACTATTAAAAGAGAATATTTAAAACTAAAGAGTTCTGGGACAGCTGATTTTATTTTTTTATCGGTAATTGATAAAATAAAAAATAAAGTTTTAGAAAGTACAAATTTTGTTGAAATCCCAATTGATGAATTAGAATTATGTATCGACATTTTAGTTGTGGATGCATTTATTCGCTGTAAAATATTTGAAAACCCTCAAAATTATAATTATGCTACTTCCTGACAATATTCATCCAGAAAATAGCATCTATTATAATGGTGCGCTTGTATTACAAGTTCTTCAAAATAAACAAAGATTTGATTTAATCAATCTTTACCAAGAAGTAAGACGTATGAAAGAATTGACTTTTCCTGTTTTTATTCTTTGCTTAGATTGGTTGTACATTGCAAATATTGCGGAAGTTAAAGACGGGAGGGTAGAATTATGTTCTTAAAATCATTAACAATTACAAAAGGAGCATCTGTTATTAGAGAAATTGAGTTTCGTAAAGGAATTAACTTGATTGTTGATAAAAGTGAAGGACAAATAACAGGAAATAGTGTTGGAAAAACTACAGTTTTAAAGTTAATTGATTTCTGTTTTGGTGCAAACAAAAATAATATTTGGGAAGACCCTGAGAATAAAAAGGAGGTTTATACTCTTGTCAAAAATCATCTAATAAATAATGAAATTTTAATAACGCTTATCTTAACGGAGGACCTTGATGACGAATCCGCTTTTGAGATTGTTATTGAAAGAAACTTTCTAAGTGCTAAAAGTAAAGTTATAAGAAAGGTAAATGGCGAAAATCTTACCGAAGATGAATTTGAACCAAAATTAACAGAGTTGCTTTTTCCTGAACATATAGCAGATAAACCATCGCTTAGACAAATCATATCACATAATATTCGATATAAGGATTTAAGCATTAACAACACACTAAAGACACTTGATAAATTTACTTCACTTGATGAATATGAAACCTTACATCTTTTTTTATTAGGTTGTGAATTTACGAAAGGGAATAACAAACAAGAGCTAATAAGAAAAATTAAACAGGAAGATACTTTTAGAAACAGATTGGAAAAGAATCAAACAAAATCTGCCTATGAAACTACCTTAGCTCTTATTGAAACAGAAATACAAAATCTAAACAAAAAGAAATCTAATCTAAATTTGAATGAAAATTTCGAATCAGATTTAGATACATTAAATCAAATAAAATACAATATCAATAGACTTAGCTCAGAAACAAGTAAATTGAATATTCGTAAAGACTTGATAAATGAAGCGTTGTCAGAATTAGAGGCATCAAGTTCAAGTATAGACATAAGTCAACTTAATCAAATATACCAGCAGGCATCTAATATATTAGGAAAATTACAGAAATCATTTGAAGATATGGTGGAATATCACAATAACATGATTTCTGAAAAGACAAAATTCATATCAAATGAACTTCCTGAACTTGAAACTAAAATTGATAAAAATAATGTTCAATTAAAAAAGCTATTAGCAAAAGAGGAAGAATTATCACAAATAATATCAAAAAGTGATTCGTTTGAAGAACTTGAAGTTCTAATTGCTGAATTGAATGAAAAATACAGATTAAAGGGTGAGTATGAAAATATTGTTCAACAGTTGAATGATGTTGAAGAAAACCTAAAAAGCTACAATGAGACGTTAAAATCTATAGATGAAGAACTTTTCTCAGAAGATTTTGAGGCAACTGTTAAAGCACAATTAAATAAGTTTAACAAACACTTTTCATCAGTTTCCGAATTATTGTACAATGAAAAATATGCTTTAAAATACGACAAGGTAAAAAACAAAAAAGGACAACGATTATATAAGTTTAGTGCGTTTAATACAAATTTTAGTTCGGGTAAGAAACAAGGCGAGATTTCATGCTTTGATATTGCTTACACATATTTCGCCGATGAAGAAAACATTCCTTGCATGCACTTTATTCTTAATGACAAGAAAGAATTAATGCATGACAATCAACTTGTTAAAATAGCTGACTTAGTGGATAAGAGTGACATTCAGTTTGTTGCTTCAATATTGAAAGATAAATTACCTGATGAATTGAATAATGAAGATTACTTTGTGATTGAGTTATCGGAGGACAATAAACTATTTAAGATTGAAGAGTAGAAAGCACAGGTTACAACACGCGGTATAAAACATTGGGGTTTAAATGGTTATGTAAATACTCTGCCACGTATCAAGTTCGGTGTAACTCGACAGGAAAGTAGCCCGCAATCCC
>DZAZ01000009.1 GCA_022729755.1 Helicobacter cetorum
TATCATTTAACTCAACATCAACTAACATATTATTAACCCTCATTCCAATCGTTGATATTGGTTGTCTCCACTGATGTGCTATCATTGCGACCATATCACCCATTGCTACTTGTCTGGACTGTGCTATTAATATTTCTTCTATCTCTTTTTCTTTTGTAATATTTAAAATTATTCCTTGAAAATGAGTAATTTCTCCATTTTCATCATATCTAACCAATGTTCTATCATCAATCCATAATACTTTGTGATTTTTTGAATATATTCTATATTTTTGTTTAAATGTTTTAAATTTATTTTTTGAATAATATTCAATCTCTTTAATCACTCTCTCTAAATCACTATTATGAATAATTATTGCATAAGGAATTTTAGCACTATAAAAATCATCTTGTGTATATCCAAATTGAGTAATATTTTCAGATACAAATTCAACAGGCCAACCTATCTCATTTTTCCATAAAAAAATAATTATAGGAGAGCTATTTATTATTGTTTCTAACTCATTTATTTGTTTTATATGATGTGTAATATCTCTACCAACTGATTGATACTCAATAACATTACCACTCTCATCAAAAAAAGCTCTATCTATCCACTCTTGCCATCTAATTTCATCATTTAAAATCACTCTATGCTTAGTTTTTATAATTGGATTTTCTGGAGTTAAACTCTTTATGTTTTTATTTAATATTTTTAAATCATCATCTGGAATTTTTGGAAAAAAGCTATTACCCTCTAACTCTTCTTTTGTTTTGCCAAAATACTCACAATATGATTTATTAACAAATGTTAAAATCCCTCCTTTTGTATATTTGCAAATAAGTTCAGTTTGATTTTCAAGTATTGCTTTGTATCTCTCTTCACTTTTTTGAAATTCTTCTATTTTTTTAAGCAAATCTTTTTCACTCATAATAAACCTTTTTTATATATTTATTAATATTTATGTTACAATAAAATTCAAAGAATTATAAAAAATTATTAAGTAAGATTATAACATGCCTTTATCTAATTTTATAAAAAAAACTAAATTTTTTAGAGTGTTATATGTAGAAGATGATATTAAACTTCAGGAAGAAACGGCTATTTTACTAAAAAAATTTTTTAAAAATGTATTTATTGCTTCAAATGGTAAAGATAGCTTAACTCTATATCAAAAAGAATCACCAGATATTATTATTACTGATATACAAATGCCTTTTATGGATGGATTAGAGTTTTCAAAAAAAATTAAAGAGATAAATCCAAAAGCTGAAATAATAATAACTTCAGCTTTTGATGAAAAAAAGTTTTTATTTGATGCAATTAATATTGGAATCTCTAAATATATGATAAAACCGATAAAAATTAGTCAATTAATTGAAGTCATTGAAAAATCTATTGATAAATTAATTGTTGAAAAAAAAGTTGAAGGAATGCAAAAGTTAGAAAATATTTTTGCACACGAAAAAAATATTTTAATACTTGTTGAAAATGATAATATAAAACTATGTAACAAATCTTTTTTAAATTTTTTTGGTGTAAAAAATTTGAAAGAGTTTAAAGAAAGACACAATTTTTTTAAAGAGATAAAATTTAAAAATATAAATGAAGAGTTTAACTCTACAAATGTTTTTGAGTATATAAAAAAAGATATAAATAAAATTTTTAAAGTTGAAATAAAAAATTATGAAGATAAAAAAGAGAATTTTTTGTTAATTTTTAATAAATTACCTAATACGAATGAATATACAATGTTATTTATTGATGTTACAAATATCATTTTTGACTTTGATAGAGTAAAACAAGATTTTGAAATTGAATATAAACTCAAAGAAGAAGAGATACAAACAGTTTTTAATAAAATAAAAAATTATGATGAAAATGTAAAATTTTATAATACTTATAAAGGACTTACAATTTTTCACGATGGAAAAATCGCAAAAGTTATCAATTCTAAAATAGAAGTTGAAATTGATAAGTTTCAGTTATTGGCATTTGAGCACGAAAAAAGTACTTTTTTACATTCTAAATTTTTAAAAAAAGATATAGTTGCAAAAGTTGAAGAGGTAAATGTTGAAGCAAAAAGTGCAATTTTAAGTGAATTTAAATATTTAAATACTTCTCCAAGAAATAGGGAGGCTACCAGAGTGTATGTTCAAGAGGAGTTAGCGGCTTCTATTGAAGGAGAAGAATTTTTTATAGGTGGAAAAATTGTTGATATATCAACTAAATCATTAGGTATTAAAATAAAAGAGATTCCTCCAAAATTAAAACTAGAATCAAAAGTAAAGTTATATTTTTCACTTCCAATCGATCAAAAAGAGGAAATAGATATTGAAATTGATGGAAAAGTAGTAAAAATAATAAAAAATACGAATTGGTATATTATCGCAATCTTAATTACTCCTAATACAAAAGCTGAAAAAGAGATAGTAGATTATATAGCTAAAAGGCAAATAGATATAATAAAAGAGTTTAGAAAAAATATTTTTTAGAAAGAAAGAGATAGTTAAGTCACTAGGAGGTTGGTGTTGTATAACTTAACTATCGTTTTTTTATTTTCTTTTTGTTAAATATTCATATTTTAATAAATTTTCAACTACATCTTTAAAAACAATAACTGCTGTTTGAGAGGCGAAATATTTTCCTTTTGGTTCATAAACTGTAACTCCAATAGTATAAGAGTTATTTAAATCACTTGTAAAGCCAAAAAATGAACTATTATAAAGATTTTCATAAGTTCCACTTTTAGCAATGTGTGCTGTTCCAGTTTTACCACCAACTATTACCCCATCTACTTGTGCTCCAACTCCCGTACCTCTTTTGACATTTTCGATTAAAATTCTTTGCATTAATCTTGCTGTGTTTTTTGAAATAATCTCTTTTGGTTCTTCAACTTCCACTAAAAAACCTCGATTATCATTCAAAGTTATTGAATGAGCTATTTTTGGTTGAGTTAATTTTCCATTATTTGTAAAGACATTATAAGCTTGAAGCATTTGAATAAAAGTTGTTTGAAGTCCATATCCATATGAAATAGTTGCTTTGTAAATTTCCCTTTGAAATAGCGATAAATCGGGAAAAACTCCAGCACTTTCATAAGGTAAATCGATACCAGTTTTGTGTCCCAATCCAAAATTAACTAAACTTTGATAATACTCACCTGCACTCAATCTTTGAGCAATCTTTGACATACCAATATTGCTTGAATGCACGATTATATCGACCATACTCATACTATCTTCTTTGTGGTCATCTGTGATTGTATGTGATCCTATTTTGTACTTTCCACCTTCAGTATTTATTACCTCATTTAATTTAATTAAACCTTTATCTAAAAGAGTTGCAAAAATGAGGCTTTTTACAACAGAACCCGCTTCAAAACTATTCTCAATCGCGGTAGAATTTAAGTTTGAATAATCTTCTTTTTTAATATCGTTTGGATTAAATCGCTCACTTGTAGCAAGAGTTAAAATTTTTCCTGTATGAGGTTCCATAATTCCGACGATTATCTCTTTTGCATTCATTTCAAGTTTTCTATTACTTAGTGATTTTTCAATAACTCTTTGAAGTTTTAGTGGAATATTTAAATTTACATTAAAGCCATCAATTCGCTCTTTAAAAATATGCTCTTTATTTAAAATAACATTTGAGCCAACATCACGATAACCCCTATAATACTCATTTTGAATAGCCCTAAGTTTTTCATCGTAGAATTTTTCTATTCCCTTAACACCTTCGATTTTAGTGATATTATCATTATTTTCAAACTTTTTAATATAGCCAATAATTGGGGTTAGAGTATCATCATAAATATAAGTTCGTTTTTCTCCACTTTCAATTATAGAAAGACCGTAGTTTATAACTCTCCCACTACTATCTTCAAATTCTCGAAAAACTTTTCGTAGATTTAATTTATAAGCAAGTTCTTTTAATCTTTTTGCAACTTTTTCATCAATATTATAAGATAAAACGACAAATTTATCTTCTGAATTTAATTTTGCTCTAACAATATTTTCTTTCATATCGCTATAAATAGAAAAAAGTTTTATAAATAACTCTTTTTTTTCAGGAGCTATATTTTTTGGATAAACACTGGCTTTATATAATTTTTTACTAAAAGCAATATCAAATTCATCAATAGTTGCAATTTTTCCCCTTATAGCACTATCTTCTTTTGATATTTGAGTAGATGGAAGTTTTCTATCAGTACTAGAGATGTAAATCATTCTAAGTGTGAATATTAAAAAACCAAACAATAAAATAATGAAAAGGAGGACTATCTTATAAACATTATAATTGTTATAAGTTTCTTTATTTATTATATTTTCCTTAAACCTATTTTTATACTAATTTTAATTTTATATTTGAGTTTTTAATATCTCTTTGTATGCATTTACAGCTTTATTTCTAACTTCAAGCATAAATTTCATACTTGTGGCCGCTTTGTTAATCGCAATTGCTGCTTGGTGTAAATCTTTTACTTGACCCGTTGCAATATCTGATAATGCTTTTTCACCATCTAATTGTATCTCATTTGTTTCATCTATTGAATTTTTTATACTATTAAAGACACTATCAAAATTTCCACTCTTTTCTTTAGTGTCATTTTTTAGCGATTGAATATTTGTTGTTTGGTTTAAAGAATTAACTTGCATAATATCCCCCTATTCTTAAGTGTTATTTAACATTGATATAGCTTCATTTGCCATATCTTTAGAACTTTGAAACGCACTTACATTTGCTTGATAAGCCCTTGTTGCTTCAATTAAATCTGCCATTTCTATAACAGGATTTATGTTTGGATATGATACATATCCATCTGCATTTGCATCAGGGTGTTCTGGCTCATATTTTAACTTTGGTTTTGAGTCATCTCTTACAACTTTATCTACAACAACAGAAGTTATTGCAGGAGTTGGTTTTGCATCTTTTAAAGTGCTTTTATACTCATCAAGTGGGTCTTCGTATTTTAATAGATTATTATTTTCAGCTAATTTTGCATTCAAAAGTTTATTAAAATCAAAAGCTTTAAATACAACAGATTTTCTTCTATATGGTCCACCCTCGTCAGTTCTAGTAGTATTTACATTTGCAATATTACTACTTACCATATTTACTCTAAATCTTTGAGCAGAAAGTCCGTATCCACTTATATCAAAACTATTTAAAAAAGCCATCACAAACCCCTTATTGTATTTTAGATGATGAATCTAGCACATTGTGAAAAATAGACCCAGCTTTTCTAAGCCCTGCAACTAATGAGTTAAACATAATAGAGTTTTTGCTCATTTCAGTTGTTTCAACATCTAAATCTACACTATTTCCATCGTTTCTTGCCATATGTCCATCTCTAAAGAAGACTGTCGATTTATAATCGGCATCTTCATCATTATTTAAATGCATACCATCTGTTTTTGCTAAACTTAATTTTTGTTGTTTAGTATTATAAAAAAGTTCATTTGCCTTTTGAGTTAAAACTCCCTCAAACTCTAAATCTTTAGGTCTGTAATATGGAGTATCCACATTTGCAATATTGCTTGAGATTAAATCCTGTCTTAAGGCTCTACCACTTAAAGCTTCATTTGCTAAAGGTATGGCTTGATTATAAACTATGTTCATTTTTAAGCTCCTAGAGAATAACTAAAAGCTTATAAGCAAAACTCATTCCAAAAAGATTTTAAAAGAACTCCAGTCGTTTTAAAACTGTTTTAATTTGCAATTACTTTTTTTTTGCTAAAATACTTAACTTATTGTAACAAAAAAAAATTAAAAGTTAGTTTTATGACAGATAGAATTTTATTTATTTCCACATCTATCGCGATAATGATAGGTGTATTTTTTTCATATTCATTATCAGTTTATACTGTTTTGTATTATGATTACACTGAATTTCACTTTTTTACAAGACAGTTGATTGTTGGTGTTATTTCTATATTTTTAATGTGGTATATTTCTCGTCGTGACCCAAATGTAATACTTAAAAAATTTGGATTTATTTTATTTTTTGCTTTTTTAATTTTTATGTTAATAATGCCGTTTTTACCACAAAGTTTAGTTACAAGTGCAGGTGGTGCAAATAGATGGATTAGGCTTCCTGGGTTTTCACTAGCACCAGTTGAATTTTTTAAGGTTGGATTTGTATTTTTTTTAGCTTGGAGTTTTTCGAGAAAATTTGCTTATCATAAAGATAAATCTTTGAAAGAAGAGTTATTGATTTTTTTACCTTATGCTACAGTATTTTTAATAGTTGTTTTACTTATTGCTATAATACAAAATGATTTAGGACAAGTCATACTTTTAGGGCTTACTTTAGCTTTTATGGTACTTTTTGCAGGTAGTAGTTTTAGACTTTTTTTATCTTTGATTGGTGGGGCTTTAGTGGTAGCAATATTTGCTACTATTTTTAGTGAACATCGTATTTTTAGGGTAAAATTGTGGTGGGCTACAATGCAAAATTTTGTGCTTTCAGTTTTACCGCAAGATTTAGCTCAAAAATTAAAAGTTGAAGATTTACCTGAACCATATCAAATTTATTACTCAATTAATGCTATAAAAAATGGTGGTATTTTTGGTCAAGGAGTTGGAGATGGTATTTTTAAGCTTGGATTTTTAAGTGAAGTACATACTGATTTTGTTATCGCTGGAATAGCTGAAGAGGTTGGTTTTATAGGAATTTTTCTTTTAACTTTAGTAATAATTACAATTGTATTTAGGATTTTTAGAATTGCAAATAGAAGTGAAGATAGGAACTTTTATCTATTTTCGCTTGGAGTTGGGCTTTTAATTGCATTTTCGTTTTTAATTAATGCATTTGGAATTAGTGGAATGATACCAATAAAAGGAATTGCAGTTCCATTTATAACTTATGGAGGAAGTAGTATGTTAGCCCTTTCTATCGCTGTTGGAATGGTTTTGAGTATTAGTAAAAAAGCTAGATTATAAGGATAAAAAATGAGAGATAATTTATATAATAAAATTCAAGCTGAAGATTTATTTTTACAAAAAAAATATAACGATTCTTTATTAAAATATGCAAGTGTATTGCAAAAATTTCCAAATGATAAAGATGCAAGAATAGGTGTAATTTTAAGTGATATGGCAAGTGAACGAGAAGATGAAGCACAAGCTATTTTTGATTATTATTTAATATTAAAAAAACAAAATCCAATAGATGCTGTTGAAGTGGTTGAAGAGATTGTTGAAACGATTGATTTTAATATAAATCAAATGACAAATAAATTGATAAAGTCGCTTGAAATTAAAGCAGATTATTCAAATGGAATTTCATATCAAGATTTTAAACAATTAGTAAAAATAAATGGTAATTTTAAACAAGTTTTTGAAAATATAATGTTTAGTACTAAAATAATTGTAATTGGAAAAGAAGAATTTATGGAGTTTTTGAGTGGTTTAATAGAAAATAATTTTAATGAAATGGCACTTGCTTACTTAGATGGTGCAGTTGATTTTTTTCGTAATGACCCACAACTTAGAAAATTATTTGAAAAATTAAACGAAAAAAAAGAGAAACACTCTACGATGGAAGTCTAATCACTTTTATTTCAGCTTTTGCTTTTAACTTTTCAAAATGCTCTTTTATAACTCTCTCTTCTCGCTCTTTTATCATTTTTGCAAAAATTATATCTTTTACTTCATTAAAACTTAAATTTTCTAAATCCGTTTTTTTCACTACAAAAAATGAAACAAATGTTTCAGAAGTTGTCAAAATTGGAGTAAATGAAGCTTCATCACTATCATTTAAAATAAATAAAAGTCGTGGATTAATCGAATTTGCACTCAATTTTTTAGACTCTTTTTTTACATTATTAAGTGCAGTTAAGGGATTTGCAATTGATTTTTCCAAACTTTCTTTTGAAGATGAACTATACTCTATTACTTCAAAATTTTTAGCAATGCTAAACTCTTTTAAATTAGCTTTATAATACTCTTTAAGTTCGGATTCGTCGATATTTTTAAGTTTTGAAACTGAAATTTTTTTATCTAATTTTTCATTTTCAAGCTTTTGTTTGATTATTTTTTGATAACTATTCCACGAAACTCCTCGTAATTGCATGACTTCTTTGAATTGATTTAAATTAAAGCCACTCTTTTGAACTAACTTTTCTATCTCTTTTTCAACTTCAAATCTATCAACATAAATATTTTGTTTTTTAATTTCTATTGCCCTTAACTTTATTTCTATTAACTTTTCTATTGCATCTTCAAATGGCAAACTTGTCTCTTTTGCAGTTTTGTAAATTTCATACATAGTAATCGCTTCATCATCAACTATAATAGAAACCCCATTTAAAAGGGATGCATTTAAAAGAAAAGGTGTAAAAACTCCTACTAAAAATAATTTTATTTTTCTCATTTAACCTCTTTTAATATTTTATCTACTGAAAATCTTGTTCTTTTATCTTCATCCGTTCTATCCATAATAATCGCCGCATAAGTAAACAGTGTTCCATCAGCACTTGGTAAAACTCCAGAAGTTACGACACTATAAGGTGGAACTTCACCATAAAATACAACTCCGCTCTCTCTATCGTAAATTTTTGTTGTTTTATCGATGTGTACACCTGTATTTAAAATTGCGCCTTCCCTGATTATTACCCCATTTCCTATGCTACAATGTGAGCCGATATGACAATTATCTTCAATAATTGTTGGAAGTGAGCTGATTGGTTCAAGTCCACCGACTAAATTTACGTGAGTTCCGATATTGCAATGTTTTCCAATTTGTGTGCAAACCCCAATATTTGAGTATGTATCTATAAAAGTTCTATCGCCAATGTGAGTTCCAATTCCAATAAAACTAGGTTTTAAAATAGAACCATTTGAGATAAATGCACCTTTTCTCACAATTGCACCAATACTAACTCTTAAATCTGCACTTTCAAATTTAAGTTGGTCCCAACTATCAAATTTTAATGGTAATTTGTCAAAGTATTTGTGACTTCCATCGCTCATTACATACTTTCTAGCGACTATTACATAAATTAAAATAGCTTTTTTTACCCACTCATTTACAAGCCACTCATTTGCATTTTTATGTGCAACTTTGATTTTTCCATTATCAAGTTCATCAATTACATCCAAAATTGCTTTTTTGATTTCAGGTTCTCTCAAACTATCAGGTGTTAAAGTATCTCGGACTTTCCATAACTCTTCAATTATTGCTTTCATATTCTCACCTTTTTTTTGCATAATTTTACCTAACTTCACTAAAAATTAACTTACCTTTTTTTATCATTGCTTAGCTATAATAAGAAAATCAAATGTTTTAGTGGGTTTTAATGGAAAAATTTAATTTAGAAAAATTACAAAGCATAACTCTTTTATTAGTTGAAGATGAAGATGTTATTAGAGAACTTATGTATAAAATGGTAACAAGAATTTTTAATGAAGTTTATGTGGCTGCTAATGGGCTTGAAGGATTTGAGCTTTATAAAAAATATAAACCTGATTTAGTTTTAACCGATGTGAATATGCCTATAAAATCTGGTTTAGATATGTCAAGAGATATAAAAAATTTAAATCAAAGCACACCTATTATTATTGCTTCAGCTTATTATGACCAAGATATTTTGTTAAATGCGATTGAAATTGGAGTTGATAAATATTTAACAAAGCCAATTAGAAAAGATAAGTTAATAACGGCACTTATGCAAAGTGGAGAATTGATTTTAAAAAATAAAACAATAAAAGCTAAAAATTTATATATTCAAGTTTTATTTGATTCAAATCCTGATATTGTAATTGTAACAAATGGCGAGAACATACAAAATGCAAATAAATCATTTTTTGAATTTTTTAAAGAGTTTAATTCATTGGAAGATTTTAAACAAAAGTATAATTGTATTGATGATTTATTTGAAAAAGTTGAAAAATATGGGTATGTTTATCAAAATATAGAAAATCAAAATTGGATTAAATATATATTAAACTCTAAAAAAGAGAATTATAAAGCTATTATTAAAAGAGAAGATGTAGAGTTTGTTTTTATGCTTAGTATTAAACAAATTGAAGTATTAGATGGGATTGAGTATATTGTAAATTTAACAGATATTACAAATATTGAAAATTATAAAAAAACTCTTGAAGATAAAATTCAAAAAGAGATAGAAGAAAATAGAAAAAAAGACCAATTAATGTTTCATCAATCAAGACTTGCACAAATGGGTGAAATGATAAATATGATAGCCCATCAATGGCGACAACCGTTGAATGTTATAACTTCGGCAACTATCGATATTTCGCTTGAAAACGAGCTTGAAACACTTACAAAAGATAATTTGAATAAATCATTAAAACATATCGAAAATCAAGCTAAAAAAATGAGTGAAACTATAAATGATTTTATGAACTTTTTTAAACCAACAAAAGAGAAAGAAGTTTTTAAATTTGTCAATTTATTTAAAGATATAGAAAATTTAATAAGTGCTCAATTTGTGCATAGAGAAATAAAATTTATAATAGATGTAGACGAAGAGTTAGAGTATGTTGGATATAAAAATGAATTAGAACAAGTGTTATTAAATTTAGTAAATAATTCTCGCGATGCTTTTGAAGAAAAAAAAGCTGAAAATAAATTTGTAAAAGTTAATGTAGTGCAAAATAAAGGAAGATTTTGGATATTTATTCAAGATAATGCAGGTGGAATAGCTGAAAATGTAATTGATAAAATATTTAATCCTTACTTTAGCACAAAAGAAGAAGGTAAAGGTACAGGAATTGGGCTTTATATCTCTAAGAATATTTTAGAAAAGAGTTTTAAAGGATTTATTCGAGTTGAAAACATTTTAAGTGAATTTGGAAAAGGTGCTAAATTTACAATTATTATTTAATATGTGCAAAAGTTAAAATTGCACTATAAAGTTTATCTAAATTTATCGGTTTATACACATAATCACTGAAATATTTTGATTTATGTTCTTCATCATTATATGCAGTTAATGCGATAATTGGCATGGTCACCTCAAACTCTTCTCGAAGTCTTTTTGCCATTGCTATACCATCTAAAAATGGCATTTCAATATCAGTTAAAATAATATCTGGCTTGTACTTAATTACTGCATCTAAGCCCAATAAACCGTGTTCAACAACATAAAAATTTTTAAATCTTCTACTAATAGACATAGCAAGTAATTCTCTTATTATTTCATCATCTTCGACATACACAACCACTAACTCTTTTAAAATAGCTCTTTCACTCTCACTTATCATTTATTTTATACCTCTATTGACATTTTTAATCCATCTTTTGTATTTTCAGCAAATATTTTCCCACACAAACTTTTTTCGATAATCATTTTAGACATATAAAGTCCAATACCTGTACCTTCGCTTTTAAATTTTGTTGTAAAATACGGCTCAAACATTTTCTCAAGCACCTCTTTTGTAGCACCACCACCATTATCCGTAATATTTACACTAATATGCAAATTAAAAACTGATTTTACACAAATTTTAATTTTTCTATTATTAATATCATTTTTTAAAACTGCATCTTTTGAGTTATTTAAAACATTTAAAATAACTTGTGCAAACTCATTTTTATGTCCAAATACTTTACAGTTATTATCAATATCCAACTCTAATACGATATGATTTGTTTTTAAAGAAGCTTCCAAAATATTTATTGCATCTTTGATACTTTGGGCGACATTAAATTCCTCTTTTGTTTTATCTGGTTTAAAAAAGTTTCTAAAATCATCAATTGTTACAGACATTTTATTAATTAAAAGCATAGATTGTGATTTAAATTTTTCGATATATTGCTCATCTAGGGCATTATCGTAAAAACTCTCTTGCACATCTTGAATATAAATAGCTAAAGATGTCAATGGTTGTCGCCATTGATGTGCGATATTTCCTATCATTTCACCCATTGAAGCCAATTTAGATTGTTGAATTAACATTTGTTCTTGTTTTCTACTTTTTTCAACCTCTTGCACAACTCTATCTTGAAGTGTATTAAAAAGTTTTTGTAACTCTTGTTGAGCTTTTACTCTTTCGGTTATATCGAGTGAAATAGAACAAATATATGAAATTTTTTCATTATTATCTTTTAAAATAGGAAATTTAATTACTTGAAAAAATTTCTCTTCATTCGTTTGTGTTTTAGATTTTCTTTCATAGTTTAAAACTAACTCATTTTCAAAAACACTATTATCAGAACTTCTTTCATACTTTGCTTCTTCTTTATTTAAGAGTTCATATTTACAAAATTGTTTTTTTAAACTAATTTCAAAAAAATCATCTAAATGTTTACTAAAAGTAATTATCAATCCACTTTTATCATAAATAGCAATATTCAAAGGTGCATAATTTAAAATCCCCTCCAATTGATAAGCCATATCTTTTATTGGTTTTGCCATATTTTTACTTGCATTATAAATCAAATAGGCACCAACGATAGAAAGCACTAAAATTAACACACTAAAATAGATAAATGCGTGTTTTAAGCTTTGACTTGCATTTTCTGTTGAAATACCAATTCTAATAACACCATTTATTTCTTGAGTATAACCTTGAACAAATGGCATATCTATTTCAAAAGCTTTTAACTCTTTATCATTTTTTTTATAAATTACTTGTTGAGAATATGCTCTTAAATTACTTATTGCATTAAAAGATTTTTTTGTATATTCATCGTTTAAGATAGTTCCATTTTGAGAAGGGTCGCTATGAGCTATAACTTGATACTTTTTATCGATTATTATAATATATAAAAAATCCTGATTTTTCGCATAAATTTCTTCTATAAAAATTCTAGCTTGATATTTACCTGAAAAACTAACTCTATTTATAGATTCTTCTATAATATTTCCAACAATCGCTGATAATCTCTCTTGTTCTTTTTGGATACTATTTTTAGTATAAAACATACCTGCAATAAAAACACTAAGAATAAAAATAAAAAAGATAGCACCAAAAACATAACCAATTTTTTTATCTATATTAAACACATTCTCTTTTAAGTGGTAAGTGCTTTTCATATTCATCATTTGTCATCAAACTCCTTTTTATTTGGGTACCATTTTTGATTGATTGCCCTCCAAGGCTTTTCAAACTCTTTTGGAAAATCTGAAAGCCAACCATTATACATATGAATTGTCTCTTTTGTAATTGGAAAAACTGGAATTAACACATGTTTAAAAATTTTTTCACCATTTAACTTTTTATATGCAATTTTAATAGCTTCAGCGCCCATAATACCACAAAATTGAGCAGAATCTATTTTCGTTAAACTACCATTTTTAATATTTTCAACCGATTGTGGGTCTCCATCAATCGAAGCTATTAATATATCTTTTCTATTTGCTTTTTTAAGTTCTTCAACAATTGCTAATCCTCCTCCATCATTTACTGTAAAAATTGCATCAATTAAACCTTTTTCAGGAAAATCTCTTAAAATCGATAAACCAGCTTTTTTACCACCAATAGGCTCAACAGCCTCATATCTTTTTAAAATTTTATATTTTACTTTTGCTTTTTCTAGGGCATCAAAAAAACCATCTACTCTATCAACAGTAGAGGAAACATGGGGATATTCAACTAAAATTATTTTAATCTCTTTATCTTGAAACTTTGAAGCCACATACTCACCATTTAAAAAACCAGCCTCATAATTATCGCTAGTTACAAAAGAGTCAAGTTCAGCTCCCACAATATACTGGTCATATGCAATAACTGGAATTTTTGCTAAATTAGCTTTTTTTAATCCATAACTTAAAGCTGCATTATCAGTTGGTTGAATAACAATCGCATCAACTTTGTTTAAAATAGCTTCTTCAAATTGTTTGATTTGATTTTCTATTCCTTTTTGACCATCTCCTGCTACATATCGAATAAGTTCTATTTTTGGCTTATTAGTTAAATTTGCTTCATTATTTATCTTTATAACTTCATTTTCAAGTCCATCTTTCATAGCAACTTGACCTTCAATATTCATAGACCAATATAAAACTGCTATTTTATAACTATCTTTAGCAAAAGAGAGTGAAATAAAAAATGAAATATAAAAAACTACTCTTAACATTTTAATCCCCCTTTAAAAGTTGTAATTAAGAACCATTTTACCTACATCACCACTTTCACCAATATTGAAATTTGCTCTCTCATAAACTGCCAAAAGAGTAACACTGTTTGAATATTTATAATTATAAATCAAATTTATAACATCAACATCATTATTTGATGTTTTTTTAGATAAGTCAAATTTATAAAAGTTTAAATCGAGATTATTTGAGCTATCAAATTCATATCCAAAACCAATTTTATAAACATTCATACCGTTACCATTTGTGCCAGTTGAAATTAATACATACTCTTGTGCTAGTGTGTATTGAGGTAACCCCGCCCAAATGTGTGTTGCATTATTCCAAATTCCATCTTGATGAAATAAATCGGTAATAGCCAAAGTTGTTTTAAATTTATTTAATTGAATTTCAGCTTTTGCACCAAAATACTCATAATTTAAAGTTTTATTTAAACTTTCAAGCTCTTTTTTTGTATCGCCAATTTGATTTTGTTTTGCATATTGCAATGAAGTTTTTAAAATGTTATGAGTTAGCGAAGTTTCGATAAAAAAGCTATTTAATAAATTATTTGCATAATAATCCCAACCACTCAATGAAAAGTTATCTTTTGAATATGTCGCTCCGACTCCAATTACTTTTGAATTATTTGCAACTCCATCATATCCAGCTGATTTTCCCATTGAGATAAATTTACTAATTTTGTTGCCAGAGTATATTTTGCTCCAAAAACCACTCATTTTTGTTAAATATAAAGCTTCAAGTTTTAAATTTTCGATACTATTTGAATTTAAATAAACACCCTCATATAAATTTGGTATCATTCTGCCATCATCAGCACCAATTAAAGGAGTTTCGATTTTTAATCTTCCAGCGATAATATTAAAAAAATCATTGCTATATTTTATGTTTGCTTCCCCGATAATTACATAAGCATCTTCTCCATCAACTAAAAGAGTATTTGAAAGTCTTTTTGAATTTGAAAGTTTTTGAGTTCCATAAATAGCTGAAGATAAGCTGAAATTATTTACATCTTGTGAAGCTTTTAGCTTTAATCCAATTGCTAAACCATTTGCATCAGGTCTATCTAAAAAAAATCCTCTTAAATTTCCTTCTGTTTTTAAATCATTTGCATTTAAAAAATTAAATGATAATAACGAAATTACAATTAAAACTCTCCTCATAATAACCCCTTTTTTAAATTGAAAATTATTACAATATATTATATCAAATTGTATTAATATTTAATTTTAATTTTTCAGTATAATTTCATTTTTATATAAATTTATTTTAAATTTCACAAAAATTTTACTTTTTTTTTATATAATATTTTAGTTTTTTATTTTAAGTACTTAAAAAGGGTAAAAAAGTATGAGTTTAGAGAAAAATAAAAGTGAAATTTCTGTTTTAAATATAAAAAATGAAAAAAGGAATTTAATTCCAATTCGTACAAAAGCTTTAAAACTTATTTTGTGGGATATTATAGAATTTGATTGTTATATAAAAAGTTTGGATAAGTATTTAATTTTTGCATCAAAGGGTACAACTTATGATAATGAACTGGATAAAAAATTAAGTGAGAATGAGATTGTATTTGTTGATAAGAGTGATTATAAAAGATATATTGAAGATAATTTACAAAATATCGTAAATAATGATGAAATATCACTCGATAAAAAATCTGAAATAATTTATGATACTGCTACAAACATTATGCAAAATTTATTTGAAAATCCAAACACAAATATTAAAAATTCGCAAAAAGTAATAACTCCTTTGATTGACCAAATTTT
The DNA here is from genome assembly GCA_022729755.1 of Helicobacter cetorum. Taxonomy (GTDB): domain Bacteria; phylum Campylobacterota; class Campylobacteria; order Campylobacterales; family BB28; genus BB28. Next base: position 15,821 of record DZAZ01000009.1, read on the forward strand.
GACTAATGATGGTGCATTAAAATCATTAATGAAAGTTACATCTTATGATTATTACACTTATACTCACTCTATTAATGTTACTATTTACTCTATTTCAATTGCAAAAACTTTGCTTTTTTCAAAAGATGAATTACATAATTTAGGAATATCAGCAATACTTCACGATATTGGAAAATCAAAAATTTCACCTGACATTATAAACAAAGCAGGAAAATTAAGCGATGAAGAGTTTTTAGAGATAAAAAAACACCCAATATATGGTTACAATATAGCTGTTGAAAATGGAATTAATGATAAAGCAATACTTGCTGGAATAAGAGGACATCACGAAAAGTACGATGGAAGTGGTTATCCTGATAAACTTAGTCGCGATGAAATTTCAGTTTTTGCTGAAATTATTGCAATAGCTGATATTTTTGATGCACTTACTACAAAACGCTCATACAAAGAACCTTTTAGCACTTTTGATACATTACTTTTAATGAAAAAAGAGATGGCGAATAATTTAAATGCAAAATTTTTAAATAAATTTATTACTTTATTAAGATAGGAGGAAGATAAAAAATGAATTTAAAAAATGTGATTGGTTTTGGAGTTGCAGGAAATTTTGCAAATCACCTTGAACAAGCGGGAGAAATAGTTGATTTTGTAGATATAAAAGTAGAAGATGAGAATGCTCCAAAGGGAATTTTTCCATTTTATGTTCCAAATAGTGATACTTTTTTGGCTACTTTTCCACTTTCAAGTACTCAAATTGATATACCAAAAATTGGCGAAAATCTTCAACTTGAACCAGAAGTAGCAATTATTTGCGAAATTATTTATGAAAATGAAAAAGTACTTAATTTAATACCTAAAAAGTTTTGTGCTTATAATGATTGCTCAATCAGACGAGAAGGGGCGAAAAAAATAAGTCAAAAGAAAAATTGGGGAGCAAATACAAAGGGTTATAGTGAGAATTTTATAGAGATTGACAAATTTTCAAGAGGTGGAATTTTGGATAATTTCCATATTGCTAGTTTTGTAAAAAGAGATAAAACCATTAATGCTTATGGAGTTGATGCTCCAGTATTAGGATATAGTTATTTGTACGAAAAGCTAATAAAATGGCTGATTAATAAAATGAATAATCAAAAAGATGAAGCAGTATTAGAGAATATTGCAAATTTAATTAAAATTGCAAATTATCCAAAAGAAGCGATGATTAGTATTGGTGCAACGGCTTATACTCCTTATGGTGAGAGTACATATTTACAAAAAGATGATGAGGTTTTCGTAATTGTTTATAATTCAAAAATTTACAATCAAAAAGAGATAATTGAACTAATAAACTCAAATAGTTTAAATCAAAAAGATAATATTTCAATTTTGCATCAAATCATAAAATAAAAAAATAAAGGAGAAAGTTTTGGTAATAGAATTAAATGATAATAATTATTCAAAATTTATAGAAGATGTTGATAAAGTTGTATTTATAGATTTTTATTCGCCAATGTGTGGACCTTGTCAAGAACTTTTACCTTTTCTTGATACACTTGATAAGTATTATGCAGAAAAAGGTGCAATTATTGCAAAAGTTAATGTTAGGGAAAGTCCAAGATTAGCACAAAAATATGAAATTAGTGGAGTTCCATTTTGTGTAGTAATAGGAAAAGATAAAATGGTAAAAGAGGCAGAAATAGGATTATCTCACATCGATAGATACTTTACAATGATAGATAAAGCCCTTGGAATTCACAAATCAATTTTTCAAAAAATATTTGCAAAATTGTTTTAATAATATTGGCTCTCTTTTTCTATCGTTACATTACTAATTGTATTAAATGCACATCCACCCAAACTAACCAAAGCAAGGAATAAAATAATAAACTTTTTCATAAATAAGCCTTTAACTTTTTTATTTACTTACTTTTATAAATCGGTTAGATTAAATATTTTTTAAATATATGCCATTTTTTGGCTAATATCTACTATTTTTGTACTTAAATATTTTGAAATATTTTTATACAATAAATATGCACTGTAAATCTTTGTATCGTTTGAAATTTGTAAATTCACTCGAAATGAAAAAATTACACTATCACCTTTTGAGACAACATTGACAGGCATTTTAGAGCTATTTACAAAAGAGGTTAAAGCTATTAAATTTCCTTGTTTTTGGCTAGTTATAATTTTATCTTCAATTACAATATTTACTTCACCAGATAAAATAAAATATATTTCATTTACAAGTAGTCCCTCTTTGATGATTAAATCTTTGTTGCCAAATTTTAAAAATTTTGGATTTAACATAAGCGAATCAATATCCGAATCGGATAAACCCTTAAAAATAGGTATTTTTTTACTTAATTGTACAAATTTATTATCATCAAATTGCGAAAATTTTTTGATTTGACCAACTTCTAAAAGTAAATTAATTTCACCATCACTATAAGCTGTAAAAAGCATTAATAAGCCTTATTCAAACATTCTTAAACACTCATTTAAATAAGAGTGCCAATCGTGTTCTCTAGTTTGGTCAATATTTAAATTTCTAATGTAATATTTTATAAAAGTTTGAGTTTCATAATCGCCTTCAATTTTAGAATCTCTAAAAAATTTTTTAATAATATCACTCTCTTTTGCACAATACCAAAGTAATTTATCAAAATAAAAAGCTTTAATATTAACTATTCTTTTAAGTAAATTAAGATAGTAAGTTTTATATTGAGCAAATTGCAAATTAAACTCATCTAAAAAAATATGTTCAAGTTGATTTATTTTTTTTCTAATAATAGAGATTTCTTGTTCGGCTTCAGCGAATTTATGCATAGCATCGGCATATCGTCGCCTTAAATTTTTTTGTTTTTTTATATCTTCTTCATTTTTGGCTTCGCCCATTGAATTAAGTTGAGATTCAGCCGCCTCCATCATCGCTTTATAAGCTGATTTTTGAGTTGTCATTTTACTTAACTCTTCATTTAAATCTTTATATAATTTAATGTTTTCTAAAAAATCCCTAATATAGACAACTTTGCTAACTTTTACATCTTTTTCTAATTTTCTTAAATAATCGTGAAGTGAACGAAAATCGCTATGAAGTTTTATTAAAAGTCCATTAAAAATACCAGGATCTAATGCTTTTAAATCGTGTGCAGCTGTATCTAAGAAAATTCGTAAACGAGAATAGTCAATTTCAGGTTCAATAAAATCATATTTGGTTAAAAATTCAGTGTGAAAAGTTACAACTTTATCAACTTCTGCAAAAAAACTTTGCATAAATTCGCGAACAATCCTCGTAATTTCGGCTTGTGTTAATTGCAACTCTTCCATAAATAAACTAGCCTTTGAAATTTATGTAGTATTTAAGTGGTAAAAAGGAGGAATTTAAAAAATTAATTTTTAAGTTCACTAATTCTAGCAGCTTTACCTCTTCTATTTCTAATATAAAATAGTTTGCTTCTTCTAACTTTGCCTCTTCTAAGAACTGTAATTTCTTTTAAACTTTCACTATAAAGTGGAAAAATTCTTTCAACTCCAATCCCATTAGCTCCAATTTTTCTAACCATAAAAGTTTTACCTAACCCCTCGCCCCTGATAGCAATACAAAGACCTTCAAAATTTTGAATTCTTTTTTTATCACCTTCTACAATTTCAACAGCCAATTTTAAATTGTCACCTGCCTTAAATTTAGGTACACTTTTGTTAGCTTTTTGTGCATTTTCAAATGCTTCGATGTATCTATTTCTCATAATTCTTCCTTACTTTAAATTTATTAAATAAATCGTTTCTATAATATTTTGTTTTCAAAATAGCTAATTTTGTTTTTAAGGTGCCAATTTTATTATGATTACCCTTTAAAAACTCTGAAATCACCAATTTATTTTTAAAATTATTTGGCTTAGTAAATGATGGAGCTTCTAATAAATTATTTTCAAAACTCTCTTCTAAAATTGATTGTTCATTTCCTAAAACTCCATTCACATTTCGACTAATACAATCAGCCATAACAAGCGAACTAAGTTCACCTCCAGTCAAGATATAATCCCCAATTGAAAAAATTTCATCACAAAACTCTTCAATAATTCGCTCATCAATCCCTTCATATCGTCCACAAACAAAAACTATAATGTTCTTTTTTTTAGCTAATCTTTTTGCATCATTTTGCTTAAAAATTTTACCACTAGGGGCTAAAAAGATAAAGTGAGGAGGATTTTGATATTTAAGTTTTATGTCAGTTAAACAATCATAAAGTGGTTGTGGTGTCATTAAAAGTCCAGCACCACCAGCACATAAATAATCATCAACTTTTTTATGTTTGTTTAAAGTATAATCTCTTGGATTAAAAAACTCTATTTCAATTAAATTTCCCTCAATTGCTCGTTTTAAAATAGAATCTTCAAAATATGGTTTAATTAAATTTGGAAAAAGTGTAACAAAAATATATTTCATAAATTAACTATTTTCTAAAATTTCCATAGCCCCTTTTGTAGTAACTATTTTATTTTTAATATCAACATTTAAAATATATTTATCAATGTATGGAAGCAAAAATCTATTTGGAAGTTTTTGTTTGAGTAAATCTTCATCAGTTAAAATAATAAAATAATCAGCAACTCCAAATCGCTCAATATCTTTTATGATGCCTAAAACTTTGCCATTTTCGACAACTTTGCAATGGATTACATCAAACCAAAAAAATTCATCTTTATTTAATTTACAGTTTTTACGAGTCTCTTCAAAATTACAATAGAGAGTTTTATTAATTAATTTTTGTATATCTTCAACACTGCTATAATTCTTAAATTTAACAACACCTCTATCTTTGTGATAATATTCAATTTCAACTTCACTAATATCAGTTGAAAACTTTATACCTTTTTTAAATTGATTTGGAAAATCGGTTAAAAGATGAAGTTTAACTTCTCCTTTTAAACCAACAGTTTTACCAATTTTTGCAACTTCAATTTTATTATTCATTGACAGGTTTTACTATCACTTTATAAGAAATGCCATCTTTTACTTTACAACCAGAAATTAAAGTTTTGATTGAACTAATCATTTTTCCATCTTTACCAATTAACTTTCCAGCATCAGCTATACTTGCAAAAATAGTAATTTCAGAATATGTAGGATTTACATCAACTCTTTGCACTCTTATTTTTTGAGGCTCGTTTGAAGAGAGTTTCGCATACTCTTCTACGAATTTTTCAACCATTGATTATTTTTTGCCTGAAAGTTTTTGCACTGTTTCACTAGCTTTTGCACCAACACTTAACCAATAGTTTAATCTCTCTTCATCAAGTTTTAATTTATCAGCACTATCAGTCATAGGATTATAATATCCAATCGATTCAATCCAACCACTATCTCTTCTTTTTCTACTATCGCTTACTACTATTCTATAAAAAGGTTTCTTTGTTCTACCCATTCTTGTTAATCTAATTACTGTCATTTTTTCTCCTTAAATTTTATCGTGGAATACTTGCCATTTTTTGTTGTTGATTTAACATATTCATAAAATCACTCATACCTTTTTTACCTGTAAATCTCTTAGCCGTTTTTGCCGCTAAATGAAATTGTTTTAAGATTTTATTCACATCTTGAATACTTATTCCAGCTCCATTTGCTATTCGTTGTTTACGGTTTGATTTTGAAAGTAAATCTGGATTTTCTCTCTCTTTTTGTGTCATTGAAGTAATTGCAGCTTTGATTTTTTTAATCTCTTTAGAGTTATCTAAATCTACATCTTTCAAAGCTCCAGCCATATTTCCAAGACCTGGTATCATAGAGATAAGAGATTTAAAGTTTCCTAATTTTTTGATATTTTCAAGTTGATTTAAAAAGTCATTAAAATTAAATTCACCTTTCTTAATCTTCTTAGTTATATCTTTAGCTTCTTTTTCATTAATTACAGTGGCAGTTTTTTCAGCAAGTGAAGCGATATCTCCCGCACCCATTAGCCTACTTACAACTCTATCTGGTATAAACACATCAAAATCAGGCATTTTTTCACCACTACCAATAAACCTTAGTGGAACCTCCACTTGATGTGCAATTGAGAGTGCTACACCACCTTTTGCATCACCATCAAATTTAGTTAAAATTACACCATCAATACCTATCTCATTTTTAAATGTAATTGCACTTTTAATTGCATCTTGACCAGTCAGTGAATCTGCTATATAAAAAATTTCATCTGGATTTATTGCATTTTTTACATTTTTTAATTCATTCATCAACTCATTATCAATTGCAAGTCTTCCTGCAGTATCTAGTAAAAGTACATCATATTGTCCACTTTTCGCTTTTTCAAGTGCATTTTTTGCAATAGTAATTGGATTTTTTTCATTATCATCAAAATAAATATCAACTTCTATATTTTGTGCAATTTGCTTCAATTGTTCAACTGCTGCCAATCTTTGAAGGTCTGCTGCACCTACTAAAACTTTCTTTTTTCTAAGTTTCAAATAATAGGCTAACTTCCCAGCAGTAGTTGTTTTTCCACTTCCTTGAAGACCTGTCATTAAGATAACAGTTGGAGGTTTTGAAGCAAATACAAATCCTTGATTACCATTTGCTGTTAAAATTTTTTTTAAATTATTTTGTAGTACTTTTAGAAAAACTTCTTTTCCTATTTCTTCTTGTTTAGTTTCAATTTCAACAACATTAAGTAATTCTTTTACGACTTTATGGTGAACATCAGCTTTTAACAGAGATTTTTTTAACTCTCCTAATGCTTTAGTGAGAGCTTTTTCATCATCTTTAAATCTAATTTTATTAATTGCTGACTTAAAAGAGTTCGTTAAGACATCAAACAATGACTACTCCTACTAGATTTTAGGGGTGCATTTTACCTTGATTTTTCTTTAAAATGCTTTAATTTTCGCACTTATTTAGGATAACTTTAAAGTTTGCACCACCATCTTTATTCTCAACTTCTATCTTTCCACCAATTTTATCAATTATAGTTTTTATAATATAAAGTCCTATTCCCGTTCCCTTAGATTCTTTTGTTGTAAAATTTGGTAAAAAAATTTTTTCTAAAAATTCTTTTTTAATTCCACCAGCATTATCTAAAATTGAAATAATTGCTTTATTATTTTCTGAAGAAATTGAGATTTTTATTCTTCTATCTTTAATTTGATTTTGAATAAAAGCGTCTTTTGCATTATTTATAATATTTAAAATTACATGTTTAAACTCATTAAAATAAGCTTTAATTTTAATATTATCTTCACCTTCTAAATTTATAATTATTCGCTCATTTTTAAACTCATCTTGAATTAAAATTAAAACTGATTCTATCGCATCTTTAATTGTAAAAATATCTATTTTTTTATCAACTCTAAAAAAGTTTTTAAACTCATCTAATGTTGAATTTAAATGTTTAACTTGCTCTTTTATTTTTAAAGCAATATTTTCGCAATAAGCTTCATTTATTTTATGCTTAAAATCTTTTGAAATAGCAAGTGCTAACAAATCAATTGTAGTTAAAGGTTGTCTCCATTGATGTGCCACAGCATCAATGATTTCGCCCATTAATGCATATTTTGATTGTTGAAGCATTATTTTATCTTTTTCTCTTAATTCATCAACTTTTTCTTGAACTTTTATCTCTAAATTTTTATTTATCTCTTCAAGCGATTTTCTAAGTCTTTCATTAACTATTTTTATTGAAGCTTTAGAAATAGTGTTAAATAACTCTTTTAAATTTATAGGTTTTGTAATATAACCATCAACTTTTAATTTTATAGATTTTTCAAGATAATTAATTTCAGTAAAAGCAGTAGTTATAACTATTGGAATATCGCTCATCTCTCTGATTTTTTCTATCATTTCAAGCCCATTTAATTTAGGCATTTGAATATCTGTAATTACAAGGTCGATTGGATTTTTTTTAAATTCACTTAAGCCAGATTTACCATTATTTGCAATTATAAAACTATTAAAAAAACCTTTTGTATTTAATACCATCTCTTTGCAAATTTCTTCATCATCTTCAACATATAAGATATTTAGTGTTTTTAGCACTTCAAAATCGATAACACTTTTCATAAATTTTTTTCCCTAAATCCTTAAAACATAGATTTTTGAAATTAATGAAGAAAAAAAAGGAGATAAAAATTGTTTTTATAATTCTTTTAAGAATTTTTTAATATTTCTTGCAGCTTGGCGAATTCTATTCTCATTTTCTATTAAAGCAATTCTTACATAATTTTCACCAAATTCTCCAAAACCAATTCCAGGGCTTACAGCAACCTTTGCATCAGTTAAAAGTCTCTTTGAGAATTCTAAACTTCCCATTCCTTTATCAATAGCTTTTTGAGGAATTTTTGCCCAAACAAACATTGTAGCTTTTGGTTTTTCAATTTCCCAACCAGCATTTTTAAAACTCTCAATTACAATATCTCTTCTAGCTTCATACTTATCTCTAATCTTAAGCACATCTTCATCACCATAATTAAGTGCAACTGTCGCAGCTACTTGAATTGGTGTAAACATTCCATAATCAAGCCAACTTTTTAATTTTTGCAATGCCCCAACAAGTCGTTTATTTCCAACTACAAAGCCAACTCTCCAACCAGCCATATTATAACTTTTTGAGAGTGTGAAAGTTTCAACTGCAACATCTTTTGCACCCTCAACCTCTAAAATTGAAGGAGTTTTATAACCATCAAATGTTAAATCAGCATAAGCAATATCGCTAATAATATAAAATCTCTCTTTTTTTGCAATGGCTACCAATTTTTTATAAAATTCAGGTGTAACAGTCGCACTTGAAGGGTTATGTGGGAAATTTACTACAACATATTTTGCTTTTGGAGTACACTCCTTTATAGCCCGATTTAAAGATTTAAAAAAAGCTTCCTCATCAACTTCATATTTTGTATTAAATGGAAGTTCCACATTGCAAACACTTCCACCAGCCAAAATAACAGCATAAGAGTGAATTGGATAAGTTGGATTTGGAATAATTGCAATATCACCTGTATTTGTGATAGCTTCAACTAAATTTACATATCCAGCTTTTGAACCAATTGTTGCAACAGCTTCGCTTTCTGGGTCAAGTTCAACATTATATTTTCTTTTATACCAATCAGTTATTGCTAATCTTAATTTATAAATTCCTCTACTAGCAGAGTAGCCATAAACCTTTGGTCTTTGAGCAACTTCGATTAATTTATCCACTATAAATTGTGGAGTATCACCATCAGGATTTCCCATACTAAAATCAATTATATCATCTCCCGCTCGTCTTGCTTTTAATTTTATCTCATTTATTTCAGCAAAAACATAGTTTGGAAGCCTTTTCATTCTATGAAATTCAATCTCTGGAAACATCAGAATCTCCTTTTAAGTGTACACTAAATCCAGCTTTTATATTATTTAATGTGTAAATGTCTGAAATTTTTATATAAAGACAATTTTCAGGTATTTTTATATTCATATTTTTTACCACTTCATCCCCTTTTTTGTAATCTCCTAATAAATTTAAGTTTTTATCATAAAAAGCAATATATGGATACCAACTATTCGTTGGTTTACTCGCTATTTTTAAAAGTTTTGTATTTGAAACTTTTAGCCAATATTCACTTATAGATTTTTCAAGTTCTATCTGTTTTCCTAACTCTAACTCTTTTGCCTCTGTAATTATAGCATTAGATATATCTATTAAATAGTTCCAATTAGTATTAGAATTTTTGACAATATTTAAAATTTTAGAGTTATTTTTAGCAAGTGCTTCAGCAAAAACAGTTGGGTCAATCGCATTTTCGTTTGTAAGTGTAGTTGTAAAGCTAAAAATAGTCCCCTCTTTTTTTGCACTTTTTATTGTAAATGTGTAATAACCCATTGAATTTAGAGCATTTGTAATTAATTTTATAAAAAAGATAGGATTTTGATTTGTATCAAATGTTACATTAAAAGATGTTGGAGTTTGAAAAGATAAATTCAAAAGACCATTATTTTTTAACTCTTTTGCAATTTTTACAACATCTACTTCTCCATTTTGAGTATAAAACATATCCTTATTTTTAAAGATAATATTTATTAACTTTTCTTGGACTGTATAAGCATCTTTTTCAACTAAACTTTTTACTTTTTCATCTATTAAATCAGCTTGTGCAAAAAATACAAAACAAGCAAAAAATAAAAATTTTTTTACCAACTTTTACCTCTATTTAACTCTTTAAATTCCGATGAAGTAATCGCTTTTATTACGCCATCTTTGTAGTGAAACTTATCCCGTTTTTTATCAACTTCTACCTTTTGTCCATTTAAAAATATTTCAACTTTTTTATGTCCTAAGGCTATTAATTGCTCTTTTGATGTATCAATTTCAAATTTTCCCTCGCTCGTGAAAGTGTTTCTTTTATAATCAGGCAAAGTTACTATCCCAACCCATATTTTATATTTTGGCTCAATATATAATTGAGTGAGATTACCTTCAAAATTTTCACTATTTTCAAGACCACTTTCTTTTGATTTAATCGTCTCTTGTTCTTGTGCAATTATTTCACTTAAACTACTATTATTTTCATCAGTACTAAGAAATTCGCTTGAACTTGATTTATTTGATTCAGCTAAAATATTTAAATTAGAATTATTTATCTCTTTTGTTGTATTTAAATTAACCTTTGCCTCTTCAACTAATTCCTTAACTTCCTTGACATCTTCATCTTTTTTATTAAAGCTATTGATATCAGATAAAATATAAAAAAGCCCTACAATAGAGATAAAAACTACAAAATATATAAATAAATTTATCAATTTATTGCCAGAATTCTCTTTTTCTATGTTACCCATAATAAAGGATTTTTCTTCATCAACTCCGTGTATATTTAAATATGTTTGATACTCTTTTATCCACTCGCTTAAATCTAATTTAAATTCTCTTTCAATAATTCCAATAAATCCAATTGCCCTTGTTTTTTGTAAAGATTTGAAATCTTTATCAACTATTGCTTGAATATTTTTTTCAGTAATTAATGTTTTTTGAGCTATCTCTTTAACACCAATTTTTTTAAGTTTAGAGATTAAACCTTCTTCTTCCATCACCTAATCCTATCAATTAATATAGCTGCTGCCGAACTCACATTTAGTGAGTCAAACTCTTTTTGCATTTTAATAGTTATTTTTTTATCTACTTTCGCTAAAACTTTTTTATTAAGTCCAGAGCTTTCATTTCCAAGTAAAATTACCCTCTTTTCAGTTGGTTTTAATTCTCTAACATCAATTCCATCTACTGTTGCTCCATAAAGTGAAAAATTTATCTGTTTTAATTCATTAATTATATCAAGTGTATTTTCTATCATAACTATAGGCATATCAAATAAAGCCCCACTACTAGCTCTTGCAACACCTTCTAAATTTAAAGATTTAACTTCACTTATCACAATCGCATCAACTCCTAAAACATAAGCTGAACGAATAATAGCACCAATATTTCCAACATCAGTAAGCCCAACCAAAACTAATAAAAAATTAAATTTTTTTATCTCTTCAAAAGAGTAAAATTCAAAATCTTTAACTTTTAGAAAAAATCCTTGGTGATTTCCACCTCTTGCTAATGCTTGAGCTTTTTTATTATCAAGTTTAACAATTTTTTTATTTAATTTCGCAATTTTACTAAAAAGTTTTTTATCAATCTCTTTAGAAAGTAAGATTTCCTCAATTAAATCTGAATGTTTTTCTAAAACATATAAAAAAACTTGTTTTCCATAAATTAACACTAATCCCCACCTTCAATCTTTTATTAGATTATTATAACAAGTTTTTACATCTTCGCCAGTAATTTTAGCTATAAGTTTAGCTTTTACTTTCTTTGGAATGTCTAAAGATAAGATATCATCTTTAGTAATTTTTTCTATATTTAACTCTTTGCCCTTAATGACCACACACCACTCACCTTTTAAATTCTCATCTTTTAATATATTTTTTAACTCTTTAGCTTTTGCTCTGAAACTTTTTTGATGAAGTTTTGTTAACTCTTTAACTAAAAAAAGTTCTCTATTTTCGTCAATTTCAATGATTTCATCAATTAATTTTAATACTCTATTTGGTGCTTCATATAAAACTGAATTAAAACTTAATGTAAGCAAGTAGTTTAACTCTTCACTTCTTTTAGTTCCAGTATTACTTAAAAAGCCAAAAAATAAAAACTCTTTTTCCAAAAATCCACTCATTACATAAGCTAAAAGTAGTGCATTTGCACCAGCTAATACATCGTATTTTATATTTTCTTTGATACAAAATTCAATTAATTTAGCACCAGGGTCTGAAATACAAGGCATTCCAGCATCACTCATATAAACTACATTTTGTTCAAATATCGATTTATCAAGTGAATTTATTACTTTTTCTTCGTTATGAGAATGAAGTGAAATGATTTGTTTAAAGTTTGTAGAAATATTAAACTTTTCTTTGAGTAAGCTTAAAAGCTTTTTTGAAATTCTTGTATCTTCGCATAAAATAACATCGGCCTCTTGTAGGGTTTTTAAAACCCTAAAGCTAATATCTTCTAAATTCCCGATGGGAGTTGGGACAAAGACTACCAAGTTATTTCATATTGTATTTTTTCTTAAACTTCTCAACTCTACCAGCTGCATCTAAAATCTTTTCAGAACCTGTGAAAAACGGATGACAAGCACTACAAATATCAATTCTTAATTGAGGTTTATTTGATAAAACTGTAAAACTACTTCCACAAGCACAACTAACCTGACACTCCACACTATTTGGATGAATATCTTTCTTCATTTTTTATTTTCCTTAAAATTTATTTGGGATTATATCAAAAAAGTTTTTATTTTTAAATTAAATTACAAAATAATTTTAAATCATTTAAATAGAATATGTTATACTTATAAAACTTATAAAAATTAAAGATATATTTTATAAAAGGGGAAGTAAGAGTGATTAGTGCGAAAAACTTAAGGGAGTATTCAAAAGAGTTAAAAATACTTTATGTTGAAGATGATAAAGAGTTAAGGGAAAATACTTCTGTACTTTTGACAAATTTATTTCAAAAAATTATAACTGCTGAAAATGGTGTAGATGGTTTAGAAAAATATAAAAAAGAAATATTTGATATAGTTATCACTGATATTAATATGCCTATATTAAACGGTATTGATATGATAAAAGAGATAAAAAAAATTCATCCTGAAGAGGTAATTATCGTAACTTCGGCACACGATGAAGTTGAATATTTAATTAGTTTAATAGATTTAGGGGTTGATAGTTTTATTTTAAAACCAATTGAACTTCAAAAATTATTAAATATTTTATTTAAAACTTCAAGAAATATTGTTGATAGAAAATTATTACTAGAGTATGAAAATAAACTTGAAGAGAATATTTTAGAATTGAATGAAAAAAATGAAGAGTTAGCAGTAAGGAATGGAAAACTAGAAAAGTTAAATAGAGTTTTAGAATTAAAATTAAAACAATTATCAAATTGTGTAGAAGAAGAGAATAAATTTTTAAAAAAGATTGAAAATGAAAGTTTTGAAGATATAAAAGAGCAAGACAAAGTAATACCAAAAAATGAAAATTCTGAAGATAACTATTTAGATTATATTTTAGATAATGATTTAGAAGAGCTAAAAGACCTTGAAGTTGAAATTGATGCGATAACTTCGATGATTTCTTTAAAAGGTTCAATTGAAATTGAGCAGTTAAAATCTCTTTCAAAGCTATTAGCTAATTATAGTTCTATACTTTTGAGTTATCCGATTTTTATTACTTTAGGTTCAAACATTTCAAACTTTGCAAAAGAGTTAAGTTTACTTGATTCAATTTCTAATGATTTAATCAAGCATATTAGTGCTTATTTGGAAAGTTTTGTCTACACACTTCTTAGATGGAGAAAAGATGTGTTTGATGATGGAGTTTCTAATCCAAATATTTATGATGCTTCTATGATAAATGATTTAAATATGTTTTTAAATATTATAAAAGGAATAGAAGAAGAAGGAAGTGGAATTATCCTCTTTTAAACTCCTACCAATGAACTTCAGCTGTTAAATAATACTCTGTTTTATCTTCATTTGCTTTTTCAGCTTTATCACTAAAATCAATCGTTTTAGCATTTGCAATAAAGTTTACATATTTATTATATTGATAACTAACACCGTAAATATACTGTTCTCTATCGCCACCATTTACACCTTTTGGTTTTTTTATAGTTTCGCTCTCATCCCAATTATCATATCTACCTAAAACTGTCCAATCTTTCATAGGTCTATATTCGCCATTAACTGAATAACCTTTACCATCGTATTTCATCTCATCATCATTTGCACTTGTGTATTGCGCTGAAAGTAAAAACATAGGATTGTTATAAACTGTATGTAGTGACATAAGTGTTAAATCTGGCTTATTTCCTGCACTATCAATTGCAACTGATTTACTATGATTATCACTTTTTAAGCCCCAAAATGAAACATCAAAATATTCATCTTTATTTCTATCAGCTTTTTTCTTACCAGTTCCAAAAATATGTCCTGTTAATCTCCACTCAACTGAAAGGTCAAATTGCTCATTACTTCCATCAAGCGAGTGATAACCCTCACCATTTACGATTGCTAATTCACTTGAGAAATAATCCATTTTAGTTTTAAAATTCACTCCAAGGTCTGCTGAATTTATTAAACCAGCTCCCGTACTATCTTCAACTAAAACTTTAGAAATACTTCTATACCACCAACCAGCGTGTTCTTCATAATCAATCCAAGCTCTATGAACTTGTCCAATCTCAACACCAGTATAAGGTAAAATATTATCTAAATATAAATAAGCATATTTAAATCTAGTTAACCAACTACCATCGCTATCAATTCCATTACCTTTTGTCTCTTGATAACTATCAAGTGTTACTCTTAAGTAATCTTTATCATTTAGATAAGCTTTTGTTTGAATATAATTTCTTCTAGTTTCAAATTTAGAGCTATCTTGTTTATCTTTCCAATCACTATAAACATAGCCTAAGTAGTGAGTTCCACTAAATTCTAATTTTGTTGCTTTAGATTTTAATTCAACTCCTGCCTCTTTTTTCATCGAACTTGAAAGCGAATCTTTTACACTCATCTCATCAACAAAATTTCCAAGTTTAACTCTTCCTTCTCCTGCTTCTGTGTAAATTTGGTGAGTTGTCGGGTCTTCATAAAGACTTAATCCAGAAGCCGATAAACCACTAACTAAAAGTGAAGTAATTACAGATATCTTAAAACCTCTCATTGAGATACTCCTAATTGTTGTATTTATGGAAAATTTTATACTAATTTTATTACTAATTAATAACAAGAAGAAAAAGAGGAGAAAAAAAGAAAAAAGAGATTAGAAACTATATTTTGCATTCAATTTAAATACATCTCTTTCAAATGCTTTATTATCTGAAGTTCCCATTTCATAAGTTGCACCAAGTGATATATTTTCATTGAAACTATATTTAGCTAAAACATCAACAACATCAACATCATCAGTTGTTAAATCAAATTTTACATATTTAAGTGTTCCTGATACATCTTTAAGTCCAACTTTTGAGAAATCATAATCAAGCGATGCTAAGAATCCAGAAGCGTCACTTGCATCTGTTCCAAAAGAGTAAAACCAAGTTTCATCAGCAAATACAAATTCAGGATATCCGCCCCAAGTTCCAAATACACTTACATCCATATCACCATCATCTACTTTATTATAAGCTAAATTTAAACCTAAACCTAAATCTTCGTTTGAGTAAGTACCTTTTAATCCATAAACACTATAACCAACTTTTACACCAGCTTCTTCAACTGCTCCAACTTCAGAATAAGTGTAATATTGTCCCGCAACACTAAATGGTGCAAAATCATAAACTGCATCAAAATAGATTGCATTTACAACTTCGTGTGCATAATAATCCCAAAGTTGAGCCGTTAAACCAAGCGATTCGTTTGAATAAATTCCAGCTCCAACGCTAACACCCTCATTATTAACAACTCCAGCTGCTGGAGAGTTTTTTGACATATGAGCAAACTTTGAGCCACTAAATCCATCAACCAAACCCATCATTTTGCTAACGTGACCTGCGATTAAAGTTGTATTTGGAATATCTTTATTTATAATTAATGCCGCTTCAAATAGATTAGGAATAATTCTAATATCATCGCTTCCAGCAAGTGGAGTATCGATTTGTTGTCTACCAACTTTAAATACTGTATTGCTTAATGCATACTGAAGATAAGCTTGTCCTAAAACAGAAGCCGAATCAGGTTTTGCACCCGTAACTTCATCTAATAAAAGTGTTCCTTGCATTGAATCTTCAGATTGACCTAAAGAGTGAGTTGTATAAAAACCTACTCCAGCACTAAGTCCCATAAATTCACCTGTTGTATAATTAACATTACCACCAATTGCAAAACCCTCTTTTTCATCTCCTGCATCTGGTTTATCGTATAAATAAAGATATCTTGCATCTCCACTCACTTTACCATTTTTAAAAGCATCACTCAATGAAGAATCTGCCATAACAGAAGAACTTAGAAGTGTTGCCACAACCAAACTTGAATTTAAAATTTTCATAAAATACCTCCTTAAAGTTTTATTTCGCTTATCTTAACATTTTTTTATATTATAAAAAATAAAATATGATTAAAATTTATTCAGATTTGTTATATCGCTCCCAAACCATTTGAGCTTTTCCATCAATATCTTCAACAGCACTCATACCCTCTATGTTATATCCTGCATCAACATAATGAATTTCACCCGTTACTCCACTTGCTAAATCGCTAAGTAAATAAGCTGAAGAGTTTCCAACCTCATCGATTGTTACATTTTTTCTAAGAGGTGAGTTTGCTTCATTCCACTTTAAAATAAACCTAAAATCCCCTATTCCACTTGCTGCTAAAGTTTTAATTGGTCCAGCACTAATTGCATTTACTCTAATTCCTTTTAAACTTCCCAAATCAACAGCTAAATACCGCACACTCGCTTCAAGTGCAGCTTTAGCAACTCCCATTACATTATAGTGAGGAATATGCTTAACAGCCCCTAAATAGCTTAGTGTTAAAATTGAGCCATTGTTATTCATAACTGGAAGTAGAGCTTGTGTTACTTCTAGTAACGAAAATACTGAAATATTCATAGCAATATTAAAAGCCTCTTTTGTAGTATCGACAAAAGCTCCATCAAGTGCTTCTTTTGGAGCAAAAGCTACTGCATGAACAAAAAAATCAATTTTTCCAAAATCTTTTTCAATCGCTTCTTTTAAAGCTTTAATCTCTTCAGGATTACTAACATCAAGTGGATAAACTTTATCACTTCCAAATTCCTCTGCAATAGGTTCCACCCTCTTTTTTAATTGCTCGTTTAAATATGTAAATGCAAGTTCAGCCCCCTCTCTTTTACAAGCTTTTGCTATTCCATAAGCGATAGATTTGTTGTTTGCAACACCAATAATTAAACCTTTTTTACCATTTAAAAACATTAAACATCCTTTGATATATTTAAAATTTGTTCAAAATCTTTCACATTCCAACTTGAAGCCCCGATTAAAGCCCCATCAACTTCATTAAGTTCTAAAATCTCTTTTGCATTGTTTGGTTTTACACTTCCTCCATAAAGTAGAGGTTTTGAAAATCTTTTTTTAAGTTCAATATGTATCTCTTTTATATCGCTTGTTTTTGCTGAAACTCCCGTACCAATTGCCCAAACAGGCTCATAAGCTATCACCAAATTTTCATAATTTAAATCAATTCCAACTAATTGTTTATCGATATAATTTAAAGTTTCACTCACCCCTTTTTCTCTAATTTCCAGAGGTTCGCCAATACAATAAAATATTATAAAATTTTTTTCTTTAAAAAAATCAAATTTAGCCTTAATAAACTCTTGAGTTTCGCCTATAATATGTCGTCTTTCGCTATGACCAATTAGTATGGTCTTAATATCAAATTCACTAAGTTGCACTAGTCCAATTTCACCAGTAAATGAGCCTTTTTCAATTGGATATGCATTTTGAACCCCAACTTCCACATCTCCATTATATTTATCAATTGCACTAAATGGAGGAAAAATATAAACTTCATCTTTTATATTCTGCTCCTTTATGAAATTATTTAATTCAGTTAAATATTCATTCGTTGAACCTCTTGTGTGATTTGTTTTAAAGTTTCCAGCTATTATCATAAAGTTCCCTTTTCTACTATTTTATAGATGTATAAATTATGCACCATTTATTATTTATTTTTGATAAAATAATAAAAATAGTTAAAGGTTAAATATGAAAATAGCAATTCTTGATGCAAAAACATTAGGTAGAGATGTTTCATTAAGTGAATTCCATAATCTCGGTGAAGTTTCGATTTATGATACAACTAAGCAAAGTGAAGTAAGTAGAAGAGTTGAAGATATAGATATTATCATAACAAATAAAGTAGTTATAAATAAAGAGATAATAAATCATGCTGAAAAATTAAAATTGATTTGTGTTGCAGCTACTGGAATGAATAATATTGACCTTGAATATGCAAAAGAGAATGGAATTATCGTTAAAAATGTGGCTGGTTATTCAACTAATAGTGTAGTTCAAAGCACTTTTTCAATGCTATTTTATTTGGTTGGACAACTTAAATATTATGATGAGTATGTAAGAGATAAAATGTGGGAAAATAGCGATATTTTTACTCATCTTGATAGACCTTTTTTTGAAATTGCAGATAAACGATGGGGAATTATTGGACTTGGTACGATTGGAAAAGCAGTTGCAAGAGTTGCCCAAAGCTTTGGATGTGAAGTTGTTTATTATTCAACTAGTGCTAAAAATGATGATAGTGAATTTAAGAGGGTTTCGCTTGAAGAGTTACTTATAAGTTCAAATATTATTTCAATTCACTCTCCACTCAATGAAAATACAAGAAATTTACTCCATTTTAGTAATTTAAAACTTTTAAAAGATAACACCGTTTTATTAAATTTAGGTCGCGGTGGAATTATAAATGAGCTTGATTTGGCGAGAATAATCGACTCAAGAAAAGTTTATGTAGGACTTGATGTACTTGAGAGTGAACCTATAAAAGAGTATCATCCATTAAATATTGTAGAAAATAGAGATAGACTTTTTATCTCTCCTCACATTGCTTGGGCTAGTTATGAAGCAAGAGTGAGATTAGTAAAAGCAATTATCAATAATATTAAAGAGTTTTTAAATGTTTGATAGTTTTGATATTTTAATTATCGGTAGTGGAGGGGCTGGTTTGACTTCAGCTTTGAGTGCTTATGATGAGAGTTTAAAAATAGCAGTTGTGAGTAAATCTTATCCAAATAATTCTCAAACATCCATGGCTCAAGGTGGAATAAATGCAGCGATTTCAAGTGAAGATAGTATAAATTCTCATATAGAAGATACTTTAAAATCTTCAAAAGGCTTAGCAAATAAAGAAATAGTTGAGTATGTTTGCAACAAAGCCCCAAAAGTTATAAAGTGGCTTGATAGTATCGGAGTAGCTTTTAGTAGAAATGATAAGGCGATTGCACAAAGAAGATTAGGTGGAGCAACTCACAAAAGGGCTTGTTATGCCGAAGATTATACGGGGCTTAAAATTCTTCACACTCTAATAGACAAAGCTATAAATTCTAATATTGAATTTTTAAATGATAAATTTTTACTTGATTTAATTATAAAAGAAAATAGAGTAGTTGGAGTAAAACTCTTAAATATAAAAAATTCACAAGTTGAAATTATAAAAGCTAAATGTGTAATTTTGGCAACTGGAGGCTATAGTAAAATTTATGGTAAAAATTCAACTAATGCTGAAGGTATGGTAGGTGATGGAATTGCAGTAGCAATTAAAAGAGGTGTTAGAGTTTGCGATATGGAATTTATTCAATTTCATCCAACAGCCCTAAAAAAAAGCTCAATTTTAATAAGTGAGAGTGCAAGAGGTGAGGGTGGGATTTTAATTAATTCTGATGGTGAGCGATTTATTGATGAACTTGCAACTAGAGATGAGGTAGCAAGAGCGATTTATTTGCAATATAAAAATAATAAAGAAGTGTTTTTGGATTTGAGAAAATTAGACAAAGAGTTTTTAAAACAACATTTACCTCAAGAGATAAAATTAGCAAAAATTTATGAGGGAGTTGATGCTTTTAATGAACCAATTCCTATTAAACCATCGGCTCATTACTCAATTGGTGGTATTGAAGTTGATATAAATTGCAAAACAAATATTGATGGACTTTTTGCAGTTGGAGAGTGTGCAAATGCTAAAATGCACGGAGCCAATCGACTTGGTGGCAACTCTTTACTTGAAATCATCACTTTTGGACTTAGAGTTGGTGAGAGTGCAAAAGAGTACATAAAAGATAAAGATTTTAGTGAAATTGATGATTTAAGCAATGATATTGATGAATTATTTAATAAAAAAGCAATCAAAAGTTTTTATAAAGAAAAAGAGAAAATTTCAGAACTTTTATATGAAAAAGTTGGACTTTTTAGAGATGAGAATGGACTTAATGAAGCTCTAAATTATGTAGAAAGCATAAATATAGATGAATTTGGAATTGAAGATAAATCTAAAGTTTTTAATACGGAATTAATTGAATTTTTAGAGTTTAAAAATATGCTTGAAATTTCAAAAGTTGTTATTAAATCAGCATTAAATAGAAAAGTTTCAATTGGTGTGCATTTTAGGAGTGATATATGAGTGCAATGAATGTTTTTGAATTTTTTTCGCATATTATTTTTGTGGCTGTTGTTGGATTTTATTTAATTACTAATTTACAATGGTTTAATTATAAAATTGAGCGAGTTGTATTAAATCACACAAAACCAAAGTGGCATTTGATTTATTTGCTACTTCCATTTTTACTTTATCATTTTACGAGTTACTTTTTTTGGATATATTTTTATTTTGCATATATTCCATCGCTTTTTTTATGGCATAAAAATATAGATAAAAAATTAATTTTTACAAAAAGGGTAAAACGATTTTTTGCAATTTTAATTGGTGTGAGTTTATTTCAAAATATATTATGTATTTTAAGTGATAAATGCGAAATATATGGGATATTTTTACCACTTTTTATGACGATTATTGCAACTCACTATTTAGAAAAACTTTTAATGAGAAATTTTAAATCAAGTGCTAAAAATAAATTAAAAGAGAATGAAAATTTAAAAATCATCGCAATTACGGCAAGTTACGGTAAAACTAGCATTAAAAACTTTTTAGCACAAATTTTAAATGAAAAATATAGAATTCACTTCACACCAAGAAGTGTAAATACTTTAAATGGAATAATAAAAGATATAAATGAGAATTTAACTCCTAAAGTTGATATTTATATCGTAGAAGCTGGGGCTAGAGAAAGAGGCGATATAAAAGAA
Organism: Helicobacter cetorum; assembly: GCA_022729755.1. Lineage (GTDB taxonomy): Bacteria > Campylobacterota > Campylobacteria > Campylobacterales > BB28 > BB28. The sequence goes on from DZAZ01000009.1 coordinate 37,176, forward strand.
ATCGTAGAATTTTTGCACCCTGAATATGTGGTAGTTGGTAAAATCGGAAGACAACATATTGAGTATTTTAAAACAATTGAAAATATTATAGAAACAAAACTTGAAATACTTGAGAGTAATCGGCTTAAAAAAGCATTTATTTTTGATGAAGTGCAAATTCAAAGAGAGAATTTAAATATAATAAAATTTCCTCAAAATTTGAGTGAGCTTAAGAGTGATTTAAATGGAATTAGTTTTAAATTAAATATTGATGGAGAAAATTACAATTTTTCAGCTCCTATTTTAGGGGATTTTAACTATATAAATATAAGTGCAGGAATTTATGTAGCAAGAGAACTTGGACTTAGCTTAAGTGAAATTCAAAAAAGAGTTGCAAGATTAAAACCGATTGAACATAGACTTGCTAAAATGGAGGTTGGCGGGAAAATTATTATCGATGATAGTTTTAATGGAAATCTTGATGGAATGCTTGGTGCAATCGCTATTTGTAAAAATCACAGTGGCAAAAAAATCATAGTAACACCTGGAATTGTCGAAAGTAGCGAAGAAGATAACACTACCTTAGCAAAAGCAATTGATGAAGTGTTTGATATAGTTATAATTACGGGAAGCTTAAATGCTAATATTTTGGCTAAAAATATTCATAATGCTAAAAGAATTTTACTCCCCAATAAAAGTGCTTTAGAAAATACTCTAAAAATCACAACTCAAAGTGGGGATTTAATTCTATTTGCAAATGATGCTCCAAGTTATATTTAAAAAAATTTTAAAAATCTATAAACAAAGTCATATATTTATCAACTTTTTCAATTTTACCTTTTGTGATTTTTTCATCTTTTAAGTTTAAATTCTCAAATGTGTAAATTTCTCCACTTTCAATAATACTACTTGTATCCATTCCTATTTTTGGTCGCATTAGCACTTTTGTAGTTTTAACTTCTCTATCTACAAGAGGAGTAATTTCTAATTTTGTATCTCCCAAACAGAGAGGTTTTTTAACTTTTGCTGAAGCTTGTGAAAATGAAGTTACTCCTGCGATTACTTCAGAATTTTGGTAAATCTCTTCATTTTTAGCCCTAATATAATCAAGTAAATAATAAATCGTACTAAAAATCGCGCTATCACCAAGTGTTACAAAAGAGATAATATCAGCTTTTTGAAATTGATTTAAGATTATTTCTACTTGATTTAACCAATCCTCTTCCTTAAATTTCATCGGCGAATAGATGGGAATTAACTCTTTATTAAAGTTAAATTCAGTCATCAATTTATCGATAATTTTAAATGTAATCGATTTATCAAAAGAGTTATCACTACTTTTTGTTGGAATACAAATAATTTGACTTTGTTGCAAAGATTTTAAAGCTTTTATCGTAACTAATTCATAATCACCAGGTCCTAGCGAAACCATAAATAATTTTTTCAAATTTTGCCTTTATTAGAGAAGTTTAAACACTTCTTTAGCTTTTTGTATTGTCTCATTTATCATTTCATCTGTTGTCACAGTTGAAATAAATCCAGTTTCAAATTGGCTACAAGCAAAATAAACTCCTCGCTTAATCATCTCTTGATGAAATTTTGCAAATCTAACTAAATCAGATTTTTTAGCATCATCGAAATTTTTCACAGGATTTTCATTGAAGAAAAAGCCAAACATACTTCCTCTAACTTCAGTTTGAAGTGGAATATTATTCTCTTTTGCAACTTCACTAAGCCCTTCAATTAGCATTTTAGCTTTAATTTCTAATTCAGCAAAAATATTTTTATTAGCTTTTAACTTTTTAATCGAAGCAATTCCAGCACTCATTGCAATTGGATTTCCGCTTAATGTTCCAGCTTGATACACTTTTCCCTCAGGTGAAAGATGAGCCATAATTTCGGCTCTTGCACCAAAAGCACCAACAGGCATTCCAGCTCCAATTACTTTACCAAAAGTTATAATATCAGGTGTTATATTATTATAAGCCAAACTTCCGATTAAACTAGCCCGAAATCCACTCATAACTTCATCAAAAATAAGCAAAGTATTATTTTTATCGCAAAGTTCTCTAAGTTCAGCCAAAAACTCATTTGTTGCAGGAACTAAGCCCATATTTCCAGCAATCGGCTCAATTATCACACAAGCGATATTTTTACTCTCACTAAAGCACTTTTTCACACTCTCAATATCATTATATTTTGCTAAAAGTGTATGTTTTGCAAAATCACTTGGCACTCCAGGGGAATTAGGTGAGCCAAAAGTTGTAGCACCACTTCCAGCTTGAATTAATAGCGAGTCTGAATGACCGTGATAACACCCTTCAAATTTAATAATATCATCTTTTTGGCTATAACCTCTTGCCAATCGAATTGCACTCATAACCGCTTCAGTTCCACTACTTACAAATCTAAGTTTATCGATTGAAAAAAGCTCTATAATTTCAGATGCAAGTTCAGTTTCAGCTAAAGTTGGAGCTCCAAAACTAAGCCCTTTTTTGATAGCTTCACTTACAGCTTTTTCAATATCACTATCACAATGCCCAAATATCAACGGTCCCCAACTTTGGACATAATCAATGTATTTATTGCTATCAATATCGATTAAATATCCACCCTCGCCTTTATCGATAAATAGAGGATTTCCACCAACTCCACTAAATGAACGAACTGGCGAATCAACTCCTCCAGGAATTACTTTAAAAGCTTCATCAAAAGCTATTTTACTACTGTTTGTATTCATAATTTTCCTTGTTAGATTAATTGTTAAATTGAAGATAATCTTAGAAAAATTTTCTAAGATTAAAAATATTAGACTTGAGGTCCTGCTTTTGAGTAATCAAATTCACTATCTTCACTTTGATATTTTTTGAATTTTTCGATAAACATTGAAGCTAATTTATTAAGCATTTTTTCATAATTTATCTTATCTTCCCAAGTATTCATTGGATTTAGTACATTTTGATTTACTCCATTTAATGCCTTTGGAATATTTAAGTTAAAAATTGGAAGTGTTTCAAATTCAGCACTATTTATACTTCCATCTAAAATAGCATTAATACAAGCCCTAGTATCTTTGATACTCATTCTTTTACCAACACCGTAAGCTCCGCCACTCCAACCAGTATTAACTAAATAAACATTAACTCCATATTTATCGATTTTATCGCCTAAGAGTTTGGCATAAACCGTCGGATGTAGTGGTAAAAATGCTTCTCCAAAACAGGCTGAAAAAGTCGCTTGAGGCTCGATTACTCCTCGTTCAGTTCCAGCAACTTTTGCAGTATATCCACTTAAGAAATAATACATTGCTTGTTCTTTTGTAAGTTTTGAAACAGGAGGTAAAACCCCAAAAGCATCAGCTGTTAGGAATATTATATTTTTTGGATGTCCCGCTTGTAAGCTTGGTTCGTAATTTTCAATATGTTCAATCGGATAAGAAACTCTTGTATTTTCAGTTTTTGAACTATTTGAATAATCAACTTCCCCATTTTCATTTGCTACAACATTTTCAAGTAGTGCATCTTTTTTAATTGCATTATAAATTTCAGGCTCACTTTTTGGGTCAAGATTGATAACTTTTGCATAACATCCACCCTCGAAGTTAAATACTCCATTCTCATCCCAACCGTGTTCATCATCACCAATTAATCTTCTTTTTGGGTCAGTTGATAGAGTAGTTTTGCCTGTTCCACTAAGTCCAAAAAACAGTGCTACATCACCATCTTTTCCGACATTAGCCGAGCAGTGCATTGGAAGTTTATTCTCAAGTGGAAGCCAGTAATTCATCATAGAAAAAAGACCCTTTTTAATCTCTCCTCCATACCAAGTTCCACCGATAATTGCTATATTTTTTTCAATATTAAAAACTACGAAAACATCTGAATGCATACCGTGTTTTTTCCACTCTTTATTGTTTGATTTGCAAGCATTATAAAGAGTAAATTCAGGTTCAAAAGTTTTTAACTCTTCTCTTGTTGGACGAATAAACATATTTTTTACAAAATGCGATTGCCAACCGATTTCAGAAACCACTCTAATTTTTCTTTGAGATGTTTTACTAGCACCACAATAAG
>DZAZ01000059.1 GCA_022729755.1 Helicobacter cetorum
GGAGAGTTACGCTTTAAATGTTTCAGAATTTAATGATTGGGCTTTGGTTGGTGGAAGTATTGATATGGACTTTTTACATAGAAATTTAATTAAAACTATTTGGATTTTTAAAAATGCTAAGTGGATAGAGATAAAATCGCCAAATGATTTAAGTTTAATCGAAGTTGGGGATGGGGTGTGGATTAAGAAGTAATCTTCATAAAATAATATCACTTAACATTAAAGAGTTTTTATCTTTTAAAAATAAAACTTTTCCAGCTCCCTTTACAACTGCAAGAAGAGGTTCATTTGAGACATAAGTCAAAATATTTAACTCACTTTGGAAAAATTTATCGATATCTTTAAGTAATGCACCACCTCCTGTAAGAATTATGCCATTATCCAAAATATCCGAAGCAAATTGGGGTGGAATTGTTGCTATTACCTCTTTTGTAGTTTTTATCATTTCATCCAAATCATCTTTTATTGCTTTATAAATCTCTTCATCGTTTATATTAAAATGAATTAACATTCCCGTTATTAAGTTTCTTCCAGATATATCCACAATTTTTTTCTCATTTTCGCTAGATGGTATTGCTCGTCCTATTTGAATTTTTATGTTCTCCGCAACTTTATTGCTAATTAATAAATTGTATTTTTGTTTTATATAGTTTTGTATTACTAAATCAAGCTTATTGCCCGCACATTTTATTGCTTTGCTAATAACCAATCCTCCAAGCGATATGACACTAATTTCAAACATTCCACTTCCAATATCGATTAGCATATGTCCTTTTGTGTCAGTGATAGAAATATCAGAACCAATAGCTGCTGAAAATGGGTCTTCTATTAAGTAAACTTTTTTTGCACCTGCTTTCATTCCAGCTTCTTTGACTGCACCTCGCTCGACTTGAGTTAAACCGTGAGGAATGCTAATTACAATTTTTGGCTTAAAAAAGTAACTATTGCATTTTATGTGTGCAATTAAATGACTTATAAATAAAGCCGTCATTTCAAAATCAGCAATAGCCCCATCTCTTAGGGGTTCTATTACTTCTATATCTTTATGGTTTTTACCAATCATTTCTCTAGCTTTTAGCCCAATTGCCAACACTTTTTTTGAATAGTTTGCCTTTTTTATCGCTATTACTGTTGGTTCATTAAATATAATACCCTCGTTATGTTTATAAATTAGTGTATTTGCTGTACCCAAATCTATCGCAATGTAATTTTGTCTTAGTCTATTAAACATTAACTTTCTCCACTAAGTTTAAAAAGCATATTATATTTTAATTTTTTGAACTATTGTACTCTTTTTGTTTGCTTAAAAGTGTTCTTAAATACCCATTTTCACTTAAATGCAAATAAAGTTCACCCAAAAGCTCTTTTTTTTCAGTACTATCAACAATTTCTGACTCTTCAATTTGCTGTTTTAATCTTCTTTCAATATCCTTAATATCATAATCAAGGTCATCAAGTACATCTAAAATATTTTGTGCTTCTACGATATTTTCTGTGTAATATTCACCATCTTCATCAAAATTTATAGTTGCTTCAGTTGGATGAGTGAAGAGATTGTGCTTCATTCCTAATATCTCTTGATATGCACCGATTAAGAAAAATGCTAAAAAATACTCTTCCATTCTAACATCAACATCGTGTAAAAATAGAGGATTTTTGACATTAAAACTAACTTCACCATCGCTATCGCAAGTAATATCCCATAAACTAGCACTTCTTGTTGGTTTTTCATCAAGTCTATTTAGTGGCATTACGGGAAAGTTTTGTCCAAGACCCCAAAAATCAGGTAAACTTTGAAATAGCGAAAAATTAACTAAATATCGCTCTTGCATTCTCTCTTGAATGTTTAAAAGCTCTTTTAAAGTTTTATCTTTTAAGAGTGAAGTTGCTTTTTTGATAAGTAAATGAATTAATATTTCAGTATTACTTCTATCTTGAAGGTCGATATAACCTAAATCAAAAAGTGTTAATAGCGATTCCATATGGTCAAGGCTATCGTGTAGGTACTCTTGAGCATTACCTGCATTTATAGTGTGGTATAAATCAAATAATTCTTGCACAAGAGGAGGATTTTCTGTTTTGAGTTTTAAGCTTTTAAAATCATACTCTTGAGAAAAAAGCTCTAACACTGGTGCGATTAAAATTGCGTGTGGAGCTGAAATAAATCGCCCTGATTCTGTGTAAATATTTGGCTCTTCAACTCCCTTAGCTTCGGCAATATCTTTAAGTAAAAACACGACATCATTTGTAAACTCTTTTAGTGAATAATTTCGATTAAAATTATCCTCATGCTGTGAATACTCAATTGCTAATCCACCACCAAGATTAATCGAATCTAAATTACTAGCACCAATTTTACGAAGTTCTGCATAAATATTTCCCGCCTCTCTTAGAGCTTTTTTTAGTGGATGAATATCGTTGATTTGTGAGCCTATGTGAAAGTGTATCATTGTTAATTTTGAGACTAACCCTTCGGCTTCTAATATATTCATAGCTTCAAGTAATTCGGTTGAAGTTAAGCCAAATTTAGAGTTAATTCCTCCACTTTTAGCCCATATTCCAATTCCTGAAGTGTGAAGTCTAATTCTAAGCCCAATATTTGGGGTTGGCTCACCCATTTCCTTTGCTACTTCGATAATTGTCTCAAGCTCATTTAACCCCTCAATCGTCAAAGTTATATCGTGTCCCATTTTTGATGCGATAAAACCCAAACTAATCAAAGCTTTATCTTTAAAGCCATTTACCGTAATTGGAGCTCCCATATTATTGTAACTCATAGCTAAAATTAATTCAGCCTTACTTCCAGCCTCAAGCCCATAATTATACTTTTCACCAATATCAACCAAAGGTTTTACAAAATTTGGAAATTGATTAACTTTTAGTGGAAAAACAGCTTTAAACTTACCTTTATATTTAAACTCTTTTATAGCTCTATTGAAATTTTTATAAAGCATATTTATCTGTTTCTCGATTAAATGCGGAAACCTAAGCAAAAGTGGTCCTTTGAAGCCATCTTCTCTTAGTGAAGTTACAATGTCGATAATTGCAGGTCTATTTTTGTAATTTACCTTTACTTTTCCCTCTTCAATGATGAAATTATTATCAGCCCAAAAGTCAATACCGTATCTATTCATTATTATTTTTTTCCTTTCATAGTTAAACTTTAAATTTCAATTTATCTTTTTTCATTCCCAAACTATCCATAAAACTTTGAAGTTCAAGAGTGAATTTATCATCTTTTATATTTGGTGAATAGATTGTCAAATATTCCAAATTTCTTAAATACTCTTTTTGTTCTTCAAAATTGAAACTATCTAAAATAAATCCAATATTATCCACTTTATAAAATTTATCTTTGATAAGTTCTGCTATTTTACTACTAAGTAGTAAATTTTCTGCTACCAAAAGATTATAAAGAATCGTTTCTATCTCTTCATTTTGATTTTCAAATATATCCAAATCTTTTTGATTCACTTCAAGAAGTGATTTGTGATAGATTGATTGTTTTTCATCTTCGATAACTTCAAAAACTCTAAATCCTATATCTAAATCTTGATTCGTCAAACTCTCTTTTTTTATCTTTTCTCCTGCTCTTCTTAGTCGCTCTGCTGTGATTTCAAATATTGTTGGCTCTTTTTGAAGTTCATTTTTTACAAAGTCGTAAGAGGTTTTATTTTGCTTTTTATCAATTGATTCTGGAATTTGAACTAATATATATTTACGATTTCCTCCATCTTGGGCATTTAGTTGCATAACTGCATCGCCTGTTGTTCCACTTCCTGCAAAGAAGTCGAGGATAATATCTGAAGTATTAATATTAGCCACCTTAAACATTCTTTTTATAAGTTTTGTTCCTTTAGGATTATCAAATATTCCTTTGCCTAAAATACTCGCTAATTCTTCATTATTAAAATGTGTGTGTCCTACTTCTTCATAACTCCAAACTGTTCCTGCTGTAATACCTTGTTTTACTTCCGATAAATAAGTTTTTTTATCTATTCCTCCATTTGAATTAAAATATAATTCATTATCATTAAATAATTTTAAAAGTCTTTCTTTTGAATATCTTGGATAACGACCTTTTGGTGCTTTCCATTCAATACCGTTAGGAAATTTTATAGTATAAAGATTATTTTCTGTTCCACTTTTGGCATGAATTGGTGTAGGTTTCCATTCTCCTTTTAAATCATTATCTCTATTTTTATAATCTTTATTTTGTTTTTCTTGTCTATCTAAAAGACCAATATTAAAATTGTCTTTATTTTTTGCATAAAATAATATTATTTCGTGTTGAGTAGATAAATATTTTGCATCATTGGAAGTTGTATATTTACTATGCCAAATAATTTCCCCAACAAAATTCCCCTCTCCAAAAACCTCATCACAAAGTAGCCTCAAATTTGCAACTTCATTATCATCAATAGAGATAAAAATCACTCCATCATCTTTCAATAAATCTTTTGCAAGTAAAAGCCGTGGAAACATAAAACTAAGCCAACCGCTATGAGTTTTCGCTCCATATATATTTTTTATATAATCTATTTTATCTTTGCTATCATATCCAAGCTCTTCAAGTATCTCTAACTCACTATTTGTAAAATCATCTTTATATATAAAATTATCATTTTTTGTATTGTATGGAGGGTCAATATAAATCATTTTTATTTTTTCATAATAGTTATTTCTTAAAATCTTCAAAACATCAAGATTATCTCCTTTAATCAAAATATTTTCGCTTTTATCCCAATCTTTGCTATCCTCTTTTAGAGGTTTTAAAATTTTTTGATTTTTTGTATATGCGTTGCTGTAAGCCTCTCTTTTTCCTACCCAATTTAAGCTATAACCATCTTCATCAAGCTTTGCTTTTGTCGGATCAATTGCCAATTGCAAAGCTGTCGTATCGATATTGTATCTTCCGTCGTCATCAAGCCTTATCGCATTTGGAAAATATCGCTTTAAAATTTCCAAATTATTTTCATTTATGCTTTTTTCTTCTATTATGTTTTTGTTGGTCATATTAAGCCTTTTTTTATTTATAATGAAATCTACAAGATATTATGATAAGTTGTTCTTTTTCAACTTTATAAACTAATCTATGTTCATCTGTTATTCTTTTTGACCAATATCCACTAAGATTATTTTTTAATGGTTCAGGTTTTCCTATACCATCAAATGGATTTCTAATAGTATCTTTTATGAGCTTTTTTAACTTTATAAATACTTTTTTATCGTTTTCTTGCCAATAGTTATAATCATCAAAACTTTGCTCTACAAAAGATATAATCATAAATTTAAATCCTCAATAGACTTATTTATAAGTTTCATATCATTAACCTCTTTTATAGCTTTTTCTAAAAGTTCTCTATTTTTAGGAGAACTATTTAAATAATCTGTTTCACTAACATCACTTATTACAATATCAACTTTTGCATTTTTAAATTGTATTTTTAAATTTTCTAAAAACTCATTTGTCAATTCATTTATATTTGTATGATATACTGCTATCATCTTAACTCCAAATTATTTTCATTTATGCTTTTTTCTTCTATTATGTTTTTGTTGGTCATATTTTTAATTCCTAAATTAATTTTTTTTCAATGCAATAAAAAGATATATTTTATTATTTTTTTTTGATTTATATTTTATAAAGTTAAGTTTTTCTATATAATATTTTTCTAACACCTCATTATCTGGAACTAAGCTTAGCCATCTTATACCTATCTTTTCTTTTATTTCAAAAGAAATTTTAATTGCTTCAAAAATTAAATATTCTGATATCTTGAGATTAGATAAATTTTTATAACTATATTTTCTAAATTCATCTTTTACAAATATATACTCAATCTCTATTGTTGGTATTTCATCGATTTTATTTACTGACATAGCAATAAATCCACAAATCAGCTCATCATAATATAGAATATATATTACAACATCATCTTTTTTACATTTTTTTACTATCTCTTTTATGAAACTTTTTTCTCTCTCGATAATTGTCAAACTCTTTAAAATTGAACTTACATCAATTGAGTTAAATTTTTTTAGTTTAAAAATCATATTTAACTTTTACATCTTTGATAATATCTAAAGCTCTTGATATTGTTTTTTGAGCTTCTACATTATTATCAACACCTTTTATTAACTTTTTTGGTAGTTTTATCTCACTATTTTTGATTTTATTTTTTACTTTTTTCACTATTTTTAGCTCCCTTTTATTATATCTATAAGCTTTTGATTATTGATTTTAGTTTTATAGCTTACATTAAATCCTTTTTGTTTTAGTGCTTCAAAAAACTTTTTTGCACTCTGAATTTTATAATTTTCACTATCTGAAATTTCATTTAGATTATTAAAACCTTTTGTTTCGATTATTAAATTCAGCTCCTCTTTGCCATCTTTTTTAATCACATATCCAAAATCTGGATTATATTTACCATTTAAGACAGGAATATTAACTTTTGGAAGTTTTGCAAAAACGACAATATTATCAATATTTGATTCATCTATTGTATCTTTTTCTATTTTGCTATCAATTTCCATAAAATCTTCATCATAAAGCGATTTTTTTAGCACATTTTCATTTTCTATAAAATATTGTTCTACTCCTAAAGTTCCAATATTTATAAACTCTTTTAAATCGCCATTCTTATCTGTTAAAGTTGTGTTTTTAACTTCTATCTCTTGTATGTCGTAAGATATTTTATTTATTAAAATTCCATATATCGATTCTAAAAAAATATCTTTTAATTTTTTTAGTGCTAGATTCTCATTCAAAGCTATCATTTTAAATTTATTCTCATCAATATCTCTTAAAACTTTAGCTACTGTTTGATAAGTAAGTTTTGTGTGATTACTAAGCTCTTTTATAAATTCATAAATAGTAAATATCGGCTGATAATTTAACTCTTTAGATGTTGTAGTTATATCTTTTTTATGAAGATTTTCAACTTTTTTTTGAGTTGTAATAATTATATTTTGTTTTTCTATTTCAAAATTTTGATTGATTTTTTCTTTTATATTTTCAATCAACTCTTTTGAATCCACATCATATTTTATAACTGCTTTTTGATTGATAGATTCCCAAAGTCTTTTAAACTCTTGATATTTTTCTCTATCTATTTTGATTTCACCTTTTTGCTTATTTTTATCTCTTGTTTTTATTTTTCTATCAACTGTAAAAAATTCATCAAAATAGTTTTTTAAATTTTCAATATTTACTTGTAGATTTTTCTTTTCAATATCTTTTTTTATATCATCAAATGAGTTATAAAATTTATCTTTAGAGGCGATGATTTGTGCTTGTTCATCATTTATAAAATTAACTATTTCAAAATCTTCTAATATATCAAGCAACTTATTTGCTACTCTTGTATTATTTGTGATTTTATTATCTTCTAAAATTTTATCATTAAAAAATTTTGATATTTTAGTAAGAGAGTTTTGACCAATCTCAAGTTGAATAGATTTTACAAAATCCTCTTCAGTAGATGGAACTATCACATTTAAATCATTTACAAAATTAAAGTTACTATTTTCATTTGTGATTCTTTTTCCATCTTGATTTAGTGCAAGTCTTAAACCTCTTCCAATTTGTTGAAGTTTTGTTATTTTGCTATCACTTGGAGAGAGTTTTGCTAATGTGAAGATATTTGGATTGTCCCAACCCTCTTGTAAAGCCCACATTGAAAATATAAATCTTAAATCGCTCTCAAATGATAACAGTTTTTCTTTCTCTTTTAAAATTAAATTTATACTTTCAATTTCATCTTTATCTTTTTTTGATTTAGCAAAGTAGCCTTTATGAATCTTGTTTATATCATCTTTGGTTTTTTCAAGATATTTTCTATATTCACTACTAAGTTCTTTTTGCAAATATTCATCTAAATACTTTTTATATTTTCTCTCAAAAAGTTGTGAGAGTTCGCCATTATTGTGGTATCTGTCTACACTATCAATAAATATAAGAGTTAGAGATTTGATTCCCAATTTGAATAATTCTTCTTCTCTCTCAAAATGTGCCTCTATTGTTCGTTCAATGATTAGTTCTTGAATTTGAGATAAAAGCACTCCATAAGATGAGATTTCATTTAATTTTAGTGTAATAGAATTTGTAAAAATTATCTCTTTTGCTTTTATCTGTTCTACTACATAACTACTCAAATAGTTAATTTTTGTAACTTCTCCTAAATTATCTCCCTCTTTAACTTCAATAATATTATCTTTTAAATTTATATCTTTATATCTTATAGTTGCAATTTTATTTTTTATATCTTTAAACTCTATTGTGTGAGTGTTTACATCTTCATCTCCAACCGTATCTACTGTAATTGATTTAACTAAATTTTTATTAAAAGCTTCAACACTATCAAGTGTATAAATTAAATTTTGATACTCACTCTTAAAAGTTGCACCAAAACGAAGTGTAAAAAGAGGATTAAATTTTTTCAAATATTCAGTCGTCTGTTTTCCCTCAAATCTGTGAGGCTCATCGATGATAATTACACTATTTAATTTACCTAAACTCTCCATATAGCTTTTGGTATCTTCAAATAGATTTCTTTCTAATTTTTGTTTATTTATACTATTTGTAGCTTTATTAAACGATTGATAAGTTGATATTAAAATAGAAATATTTTGATTTGAATTGTTAATAAAATTTTCTATCGTTTTTTCGTTGTAGTCAAATATAGATATATTTTTATTGTATTCTCTATAAAAAAACTCTTTTGTAATATCTAAATTTTTGAGAGTTCCCTCTCTAATCGCACTACTTGGAGTTAAAATAATAAACTTTGATAATTTGTAAACTTTATTTAATTTATAAATAGTCTCTATAAAAGTAAAAGTCTTGCCCGTGCCTGTCTCCATCAAAACATCAATTGTTAAATCATCATCAAAAAATTTAACTTCTCCAACTTCAACACCATTTTTTTCTCTTATCTTTTTTATATTACTTTTTATATTATCTCTACTAAAAACATTTTTATCAAAAAATCTATTTGATATATGATGTTGTGGGCTTTTAAACTCTATATTTTCAAAAATATCAATAATAGAATTTACTGCTAACTCTTGATAGTCAAGTCTTTCAAATTTTATTTTCATTTTATTTATTTCCTCTATTTTTTATATCACCTCTTCGCAATAAACCATAAAAATCTTCAAAATATTCAAATTTCACATCTTTATATTTATCTAAAATAGAATTTATTTTTTTTAAATTTGTAGTATAGTTTTTTTCTTCCTCTTCCAAAACTCTTTTGAAATCGCTTAAGCCATATGGTAGCTTGGTCATAAATAATTCCTTAATATTATCTCTTTTGCTTCTTTACTACCGTCAATAACTTTTTTAGCACCACTTATTTTGCTTTCCAAAACTTCTATTTTTGAAACGATTTGTTTTTGGGTTTCAAGTGGAGGAACTGAAATTGAAACAGTTTTGATATTATTTACTGAAAGTCCAGGTTGTGCCGTACCTGTTGCATATTGATTAAGATTTAATAAAATAAGCTGATGATAAAGCCATTTTATATCCATTTCAATAAGTGGGGTAACTGCAACGGCATGTTCTGTGGCATGAAATTTACCTTGTGCTAAAGTGATATTTCCGCACAATGCACCTTGTCGCCCGATAAGTGGATAAATGCCCTCATGTGTAAATGTTTTTGTGTATCCTCTTTGTCCATTGCCACCAAAACAATGGTATAAACTTCCATCATTTTCATCATAAATTTCACTTGCAGATACAAACTTTCCTGCTTTCATATCACAAGCTTCTCCAAGTTTCATAGGTGTAACATTTTGTGATGAGTTCATAGCCAAGATAATATCTTCTTTGGATTTTTCTATTATCTCATTTGCTTTTAAAACTTCATCATCTACTTTTTGGCACTCTTTTACGATTTGTTCTTGAATTTCAAGTGGTGGGAGTGGGATTTTTAATTTCTTGAAATCATTCTTTTGTAAATGTTTTAATCCTACTCCTTGAAATAAAAGCTCATTAATATCGTGAATTATACTACTTAAGAATTCATATAAGTACTTTAAAATAATATTTGAATTATTGGTAAAAGAATAAGTATCTGTCGAGTAAGATGCTTTACCATTGAAATATTTAATAACTGCATTACCGCCAGTTGATAAATAAATATTTTCACCAGAAACGAGAAAAGCATTATATGAATAAATATTTTCACCACTTGTAAAAAAATTATATTCTCCTTGATTTTCTTTTGCTTCGGAAACCTGTATCTTTGATTTTTGATTTTCAATAATTAAATTCTCAATTTTTTCAAGTTGATACTGACTTGTAATTTCAATCTTTCTACTCGGGGTTAAATTCAAAGCCTTATTAAAATCAAATCGATTAAAATCAAGCATATCAATAAGCCTTGCACGACTTACAAAGTTTTCTAAATCTTTTGGAATAATTGTTTTACATCCTTCAAAATTGTCTTTGATGATTTTATTTATCTTACTTTTATCATTACTATTTTGTGGATTATAAAGTGGGGTATTGATACTTTTTAGCCCTTGTAGATTTTCTAAAATTCTAATATCAGCTTCATCTAAGCTATCATCATCAACTTGCACCATTCCACTACTTAGATAATGAATTCCCTCATTTCCTTTAGCACTGCTCCACTCATAACCCAAAAACTTTTTATTTTCTTTCCCATCACTTGGTGATTTAACTATAACTACATCACAACTATTTTTAGAAGCAAGGCAAAAATAGTAAAATTTATCTTTTTCGATAAGTCTTATATATTCCACTAAAGTATGCTTTTTTTTGAGTTGAGCATTGAGTTTTTCATACGCACTTTTGTACTCTTTGAAAGTGTCTTTTCCAAATATTTTCTCATCCAAATCTTGACATAAAAGAGTTTTATAAATATCCAAATCCACTTCGATATGAAAGCAATACTTTTCAAGTAATTCATCATCGCTAAAGGCTTTGTTTGTCTCAAAATCACACTCAAACCAACACTCCACCATATTTTTAAGATGTTCGCTTATGTTTGGATTTTCTCCTCTTCTTTTTAAAAAAAGTGTTACGGTATTTGTCCCTGTTTTTCCAAAAGTTCCACTGCCAAACTCTGCTATGGCTACGATGTCAAAATATTTGAGGATGATTTCTCTTGTACCAACATAGACATTCCCTTTATTTGTGAGGGTAGATTGACTTCCTTTGTTTAAGATACTACTAGGAACTACAATACCAGCGACTGCATCTTTACATAAAAGATGTTTTGCTCGTTCGATAAAAAAGCACTCTATGGCATTGTTTGCGGTGTAGCTCTTTTCATCTATTGTTTCAAGGAGCTCATAAAGCTTTCTGTCCTCTTCACTTAAAGTCTCTAAAAAACCTTTGACACTATAAGGAGGATTGGCGATTAAGACATCAAAGCTATTTTCAGTTATTTTTTCATTTTTTGAAAGGGCATCGCTGTAAATGATATTTATATCACTTCCATACATAAATGAGCTCACTTTGGCAACTTTTGAAAGCCTGTACTCTTTTTCTATTCCTACAATTGAAGCATTTTTTGAAGTCCCCGCATACTCATTTAAAAAGTGTCCAGCACCACAAGCATAATCTATCACTTTTGGATTTTCTTTTTGGGGCAGTGAATTGATAATAAATTTTACAATTGGCATCGGGGTAAAAAATTGCCCCTCTGATTGCTTCACACCTTGGTCAAGAAATCCTTCAAACATATCTCCCAAAAACTGATTTTCATCACTTCCAGTGAGGCTAATATTTTGAATAAGTCTTGAAATTTTGAGTAAGACTTCAAAGTTTTGATAAAAAAGTTTTTCGTTATGGACATCAATAAATGCAAAGTCATTATTTGTAAAAAACTTGAGTTCTCTAAAATAGTTTTTGATTTGCTCTTTTGTAGAATTTGGCTTGTTTTTGAAAACTTCAAAAGCCTCATCTATCTGGTTGTTGTCGATGTATGTGATAGTTTCACCTAAAAACTTCTCCATCCCGTTTTTATAAAGTCGTTGAAGCCTGTCTTGAAAATCAAAAGGATTATCATAAGCTTTTCCTTTCCAGTAAAATTTGAGATTATCTCCATTCTCTTTTTCATCTACAACTTTGCATAAAAAGAGATTGACAAGTTTATCAAAGGCATTTTCTCGACCGCTGACATTGTGTTGTCTTAAAATCGTTGCAAACTCATGGTATTTGCCTTGAATATCTTTTGAATTGATATTTTTTAAGTCATTTGAGGTAAATTTTGTTTTTCCTATATCATAAGCTTTATTATCCTCAAAAAGTCCAAGTGTTGCAAAATCTTTTCCGTAAGTTTCAACCCAAACTTTATAAATCTCCTCTACTGTTGAAGCATTTTTATAGCTTTGTAATTTTGGATTATTTTTGAGTAGTTCATCATTATCACTTACATTGATAAGATAATAATTGGTTACGACTTGATTATCTACAAAATCACTTGCATAAAGAGCTATAAATTTTGTAGTTCTAGTTTGTTGCACATAACTAAAAAGTTGAGTTGGTTTCGTTTGTGTAGTGTTCCAAG
>DZAZ01000132.1 GCA_022729755.1 Helicobacter cetorum
AGGAGAAAAGCCACCAAAAATCGTAAACCCAAGAGATGAAAGAAGAATGTTTGCTGATGAGTTTTCGCAAGATGAACAACAACTGTTATTAAAATTTTTCAATGATAATAAAACATTAGTAGTGAACGATATTTTAAAAGGTAGAGGTAAGTTTTCTGCTGAATGGATGTTAGTAATATTAAAACTAAATGATACAGATACAATAAACTGGGCATTAGAACCAATAAATAAAGTTTTAAACCATTTTGGAAATGGAGAAATTTCTATAACACCCAGAGGGAGTTTTAAAATTGGCAATATCACTATTCAAAGAAAAGGTGGAGACAATGGAAGAGAAACAGCCAATATGCTACAGTTTAAAATTAATCCAGCTGAGTTGATAAGCTGATGAAGAAAAAGGGTTATGATGAAAATCCTGATACCATCAGAACCAAAGTCCACAGAGGCTCTTTTTCCTTTGCTTTTTTGTTGGAAGTTTGTGATAGTTTAGGTGTTGATGTGGTTTGTGTGAATAGATAAGTTTAAAAAAGGATTTATAAAATGGCAAAAGCAGAATTTTATGAGGTAGTTCTTAAAGACAAGAAAGACCAAGTATTAGTAAATAGTATTTCATTAAATGATAGTATAAAAAAATATTTAAGTAGTAATAGTGATATAGATAATTTTTGTCAAAAAGGCAATTGTGCTGTTTTATTAGATAATTTTATTGAAACCGATACAAATAATATAACTTTTGATTTTACTAAATTAACAAATAAAACAGTAATGAGTACTCTTATTTCCGAACCATCTAATAGCAAAGATACTTTTGAAGAACTTCACAAAAAAATTTTAGAAACTACAACCTATGAAGAAAATGAAAAATTAGAAGTTGAGAAAGTTATATCACTTAATAATAACGAGCAATTGATACCAATTTTTAAAAAAATGTCTTTAGAAAAATTTAAACTTTATAAGATAATTTTAGATTTTCATTTATTGGATAGTGAAGGACTTGCAATGTTTGAAAATCAAATTATTAAGCGATTACAAACGGAAAGTATATATTTTAAGATAATAGAAAAATTTAATAATAATGCTACTAAAAAAATATTAATTTATCAAAGCTCTTCTGATGGTTTAGATAGTAAATATTTAGAAGACTACTTGAACACTCATTTATTACTTACTGAAAACTTTAAAGTATATTTTCATAAGTTATATGATGCCGATTTTATGGATTTACTCCAGAATGGTGATTTAAAAAGTTTTGTTTTTTCATATAATGTAGAAAATAAAAACAATCTTACAGATAAAAATTTATTTAATCCATTATATTCAATAGGGGATATTTTTGGTAACAATATTACAAAGGTAGAAATTAAGCCTAAAAAAGATGAAATCCTTGATAATAAAAAATTGATAAATTTCTTTGAATTTGCAACAGAATCTGGTTTTCTCGATACTTGTGAACTAAGTAAAAAAGGTGGGGGAAATAAAAAAATTAATTTAATGGACAAAAAATTAAATATTGAGTATACTGAGAGCATAAATGTAAAAAATATTTATGAATCTGTTGAGTTTTTTGAAAGAGCATTAGAGGATAAACAAGATATTGTTAAAAAAAGACTAGGATTGTAAGATGGAAAATTTTAGAGAAATTACCATTGCCTTAATGTGTCAAATGGGATTTACACCGATTATACTTATTGGTTTATTGATAGCTACATTATCTTTGATATTAAATCTTAAGACAACTAATATTTACATACAAAATTTTTTACAACATAAGAATAAAGAAAAATTTATAAATTTAATTTTTTATACATCATTCGTACTAATTTTAATGATTGTAGTAGCTGTATTATCAAAATATTTTCTGAATGAATATATACAATTATTTTTTAGCATTTCATATCTTATGTTATTATGTTTTGTGTTATATAGTTTGTTTACAATAGTTTTTATTTTACAAAGGATAGTCAAAAATTCATTTTAAAAAAATGTATAACTAAGGTGTACTAAATGCCAAGCAAAAATAAGTCTATTTCTTATAAGCTATAAAAACTTATTTTAATCTATCATCAGTGTAAGTGGGTACACCTTTGAATTTTCCACCAGTTGTTTTTACATCCATAATTTTTCCAGTATCTGCATCAACTTTTGTATACAATCCTGTTTTTGGATTTTCGTATTGGTATCTATCTTTTACAGCACCTTTTCTGTAGCCGTCCCCTGTATTTGTTGCCATTCTCATCACCTCCTAACTTTTGCATGATTTGATATTTAGTACATTAGTATTTTAACCTAATATTTGTTACAAAAAGTAACTTTAAGCAAATTTCATCCCAGCACCCTAAAAAACCCAAAAATCACCCAAATTATTAACAACAACTAACACCGATTACAAAAATTAAAATCAAACCACCCTCAAAATACTTTAAGTTTTAACTCAAATTAACACCCATTTCCATTCAAACTTTTGGATATTTCTCTAAAGTTTCCTAAACTTACATGAGGAGAAAGTTAGATGGAAAAGACAATATTAGGGGTATTTGAACAAATGCAACACGATATTAGAGAGTTGCAAAAACAAGTGGCGATGCTCCAAAACATCACCGTAAAAGATGATTTCACTATCAAACATTACGGGGAAGCGGTCAAAATCTTGGGGTGTTGCCGTCAAACACTCAAAAAAGCTATCGATGAGGATAAGCTCATCGATGGAAAAGACTACAGGTACAACGGCAAGAGGTATCTTTTTTCAAGCTCATCGTTACACAAAATTAAGGGGACAATATGATAAACAAAGAAAAAACAAAAGAGGAAAAATTGTACGAGTATCTAGTGGGCAAATACAAAAAAGCGGTACTTACAAAGTCAGAATTAGCCACGGAACTTGGAGTTTGTAACTCCACAATCGACCAATACATCGCTAAAAATGAGGGACTCCCACCCTACAAAAAGCTAGGAACGGCAAAAAATGCGAGGGTTGTATTTAATCTTTTTGATGTGGCAAAGTTTTTGGATAATA
>DZAZ01000060.1 GCA_022729755.1 Helicobacter cetorum
CAATTCTAAATATTTGCTTAAGCCTCCCTCTCTATATTTTCTAAACCACAAACTTTATGTTTATTATAAAAAAAAAGTAGGTGAAAAGTAGGGTGCAAAAAATCGCCCCCAAAACTTTAACCAATAACTCTAAGTAGCATAAAACCAATACCAAGAAGTGCTAACATTTGTGAAATCCAAAAGCCAAAACTCCATTTAACAAAAGTGGTTTTTGTGCTTTCTATCTCTTTTGTGAGTTTAATGTCAAGCTCCTTAATCTCTTTTGTAAGCCTCATCTCAGTATCTTTGATTTTCATATCAAGCTCTTTAATCTCTTTTGTGAGTTTGCTATCAAGCTCTTTAATCTCTTTTGAGAGTTTATTATCAAGCTCTTTTATCTCTTTTTGAAGTTGAAGTTTGCTAAGCTCGATATCATCTTTGGTTGCAAGTTTCTCTAAATTTGGAAATCTTTTTGCCACTTCTTCGACTGCTTCGGCGATGAGTTTGGCTTTTTCTTCTTCGCTTAACTCTTTATTAATCAAAGCTGAATATAAATTTATTCCGATATGCCCTTTTGAAAAATCATAATTTAGCATTTTTTTATCCTTAAATAATCAAAATTTCAAAAGTAATTGTAGCAAGTTTTGGCTGTTTTGTAGAGTTCATAACTTCAAGAGATTGAATTTAAATATTTTTTAGTGTTATCTATGCAAAAGCTTGAGTTTAGGAAAGAAAAAAAAAAGATTGTGTACTATTTTATGCTTTTTTTATAAAAAAATGATAAAATTACTTAAAGAATTTAATTAAAAAAAAGGAGGTGTTGTGAGTTATAGTGATGAAAGGCTTTTTAAAAAATTAAGTACTATTTTGATGGTTGATTTTAGTCAAAACTTAAGAAGTAAATTTAGATATAAAGGTTTTTTTGGAAAAACTATTTTGTTACCATTTATAATAATTTATGTGCCTCTTATGGCTTTAATAGGAATAGTTCTAAAATTATTTTTTATAATTGATGAAATAGCCCACTTAACACAAATTTTAAAAAATAAATCTATTTCTTTTTTAAGATATTTAGCTATGAATAGCACAAATAACTTATTTAATTTACTTATCTATCCTCCACTGCTACTTTTATTAATGCCTATTTTTATATTTTTTATTTTAATAGGGAGTATAAATTTAGAAACAAACTCTTAAACACCTAAAGCAAAAAATCAAGAAGAGATATTCACTCTCACTCTCTCATTTTCGACATCAAATTCAACTTTACTTCCATCAAAGATTTTCTCTTCCAAAATAAGTGCAGCTAATTTATCTTCCACTATTTCATACAATGCTCTCTTAAGTGGTCTAGCTCCATAAACTGGGTCAAAACCAGCTTTTGCAACATACTCTTTTGCATTTTGGCTTAAGCTAATTTCAATTTGTCGCTCTTTTACTTTATTTTGAATTTTTGTAAATAAAATATCTACAATTGAAGTAATTTCGCTAAGTCCGAGCGGATTAAAAATTATAATATCATCAAGTCGATTTAAAAATTCAGGTTTAAAAGCTCTCTTAAGCTCACTCATAACGGCATCTCTTCTGGCTTCTTTATCGCTAAATTCCATTATTTTATCACTTGCAATATTTGATGTTAAAATTATAATCGTATTTTTAAAATCAACCACAACTCCCTTATTATCGGTTAATCTTCCATCATCAAGCACTTGAAGTAGCATATTAAACACATCAGGATGTGCTTTTTCAATTTCATCAAATAAAATTACACTATAAGGCTTTCGTCTGACTGCTTCACTCAATTGTCCACCCTCTTCATAACCTACATAACCAGGAGGTGCACCAACTAAACGGCTAACAGAGTGTTTTTCCATATACTCGCTCATATCAATTCTTACGATTGATTTTTCACTATCAAATAAAAATCTAGCTAATGTTTTTGCACTTTCAGTTTTACCAACTCCAGTTGGACCCAAAAATAAAAAGCTTCCAATTGGACGATTTGTCTCACTAAGTCCAGCTTTATTTCGCTTAATCGCTCTTGCAATCGCTCTTAGTGCTTCATCTTGACCAACCACATCTCTTTTAAGCACATTTTCAACATTTAAAATTTTCTCTTTTTCACTTTGGAGCATTTTAGTCACAGGAATTCCCGTCCAGCGACTTACAATTTTTGCAATTGCTTCTTCATCAACTGCATTTCGCAAAAGTGTGCCTTCTTTTTGCATTCGTTCCCATTTTTCATTTAACTCTTTTTCTTTGTTTATTAGTTCAGGAATTTTGCCATATTCAATTTCAGCAACTTTATTAAACTCCCCATTTCGCTTTAATACTTCAGCTTCTCTTTTTAAATTATCAATTTCAACTTTTATTTTTGCAATAGAGTTAAATACTTCCTTTTCATTATTAAATTTACTCTCAAGCCCTCTTTGTTTCTCTTTTGTATCGGCTAATTCTTTTTCAATTTCATTTAATCTATCTCTATTTTTATCTTTATCTTCCATAATTAGGGCTTGTTTTTCAACCTCTAATTTTTGAATTTCTCTTTTTACTATACTTAATTCTGTCGGTTCAGATTCGATTTGCATTTTAAGTTCAGCTGCTGCTTCATCAATTAAATCAATCGCTTTATCAGGTAAATATCTATCACTTATATATCTACTACTTAGTTTTGCACTTGAAACCAAAGCACTGTCATAAATTGTTACATTATGATGAGCTTCAAGTCTCTCTTTTAAACCTCGTAGAATTTGCAAAGCTTCATTAATGCTAGGTTCATCTACATTTACGGGTTGAAATCTTCTTTGAAGTGCGGTATCTTTTTCAAAATATTTTCTATATTCTTTCAAAGTTGTAGCCCCAATTGTATGAAGCTCACCTCTAGCAAGTGCAGGTTTTAGGATATTTGCTGCATCCATACTTCCCTCACTTGCTCCAGCTCCAACGATTGTGTGAATTTCATCAATAAAAAGAATTATATTTGCACTCTTTTTAACTTCATCGATAACCGTTTTTAGCCTCTCTTCAAACTCTCCTCTATATTTTGCCCCAGCAATTAAAGCACTCATATCAAGTGTGATTACTCTTTTATTTTGTAAGCTTAGTGGTACATCGTTTTTTACAATTCGCTCTGCTAATCCCTCAACTATTGCTGTTTTACCAACACCTGGCTCACCAAGAAGTATAGGATTATTTTTTGTTTTTCTGATAAGTATTTGCATAACTCTACTTATCTCTTCATCTCTCCCAATCACTGGGTCAAGCTTATTTTCTCTTGCTTTTGCTGTTAAATCAATGCCATATTTTTCAAGCGAATTTAGAGTATCTTCACTACTCTCATTTTCAATTTTTTTGCCTCCTCTAATAGCTTCAAGAGTCTTTTTAAATTCAATTAAATCTACATATTTAGATAAAATATTTTTAAAAATAACACTATTTATATTTGCGATAAGCCAAGTATCAACCGCTAAAAATTTATCTCCAATTTTTGTCATCAAACCTTCAGCTTGAGAGAGGCTATCAACCAACTCTTTTGAAATTCTAATACTCTCTTTTGTGATATTTGAAGTTTTAGGAAGTTTGTTAGCTTCACTTCTAGCTTCAAGTTCAATTGCACTTTTATCTATATTTAATTTATTTAATGCTTGATTTAAAATCGTATTTGTATTTACCAATAAACTCCATAAAATGTGGCTTGAAGTTACTTCAGCATTTTTATTGTGAAGTGCTAAATTAATACCGCTTTCAATTGCTTCTCTCATTTGGTGAGTTAATTTCTCTAATACACTCATTTTTTTAACCTCATCTTTTCATTTTAAATTTTTCGTACCATTAGATTTTACTCTTTTTTTCTTAAAAATTTAACTCCATATTTAAGCATAATTAAAGTGAAATAATTTTTATTTAAGAGTATAATTTCGCCTTAATTTTAAATAAGGTTAAAAAATGAAACAAAGAGATTTCGGTGGTTAATTTTAATATAGGTGCTTATACTCTAAAGCCTTTTACAATCGAAACAAAAGAGATTATGGATGAGTACTTTTCATTTGTAAAAATTGAAATTAGTGATTACACTTTTAGTGCTAATTTTATTTGGCTTGCTAATGCGAGTGGGTTTTATTCTATTATAAATGATACTTTTTGTCTATTTATTTTAAATGGAAATGAACTTAGTATGCTTTTGCCTCCAATTGGTAAAAAAGAGTGTGTGAATGAGGCAATTATCAGTTCTTTTGAAATAATGAATACACACAATTCACATCCAGCTTATTCTAAAATTGATTATGTATGTGAGAGTTTATTAGAGAATTTTGTGGATTATTTGGAAGAGGGAACAGTTATATTTGAAATATTAGAGAACTTTTTAGTTGAGAAAAAATTAGTTGATTATGTCTATTTAGCCGATGATTTGATAAATTTAAAAGGTAATGCGTATCACACAAAACGAAATGAGATAAATAAATTTAAAAAAGTTTATCAAAATCACGAAATAGAAATTTTTGAACCCGCAAAACATATAGATGAGTCGCTTTCACTATTTAACAGATGGGTTTCACATCGATTAAAATATTTACCAATGGAAGAGGTTGATAACTTTTTGGAGGGAATAAATTTTGAAAAAAATGCGATTAAATCGGTTTTTAAATATTATAATAGACTTAATTTAATAGGAATTGTGCTTAAAATCGATGGAGTAATGGCAGGTTTTACATTTGGTGAAAAATTAAACAGCAAAACAGCTTCTATTTTAATAGAAAAAACAGATTTTGAAATTTTAGGTTCAGCTCAATTTATTTTTAGAGAATTTTGTAAAATTTTATATGAACAATATAATGTAGAATACATAAATGTTGGCGATGACATGGGCTTTGAAAATTTAAGAAAAGTAAAATTATCTTATCGTCCTGCAAAACTTATTCCAAAATATACGATTTATCAAAAACAATAAAGTATAAAGTGAGACTTAAAAATGGATAAACACAAAAGAAGAATTTTACTAATTGAAGATAACGATGCTCACGCTGAAATTATAGAGTTTTATATAAATGAGTATAGTAATGATTTTGAAATAATTAGATTAAGCGATGGAGCTGAAGCGATTGAGTATTTTAAATCTATTGGAGTTGATAAACCTTATCCTTGGTTAACTTTTTTGGATTTAAATTTGCCAAAATACAGTGGACACGAAATTTTATCTTTTGTAAAAAATCAAGAGTTTGCAAAAAGAGTACCAATTGTAGTTTTCACAACTTCAAGTTCAAACAAAGATATCTCTATGGCTCTTGATAATCACGCAAATAGCTATGTAGTAAAACCTTTAAGTCCTGATGGTTTTACTACAACAATCGAAAATGAACTTAAATATTGGGAATTAAATGAGCATAATCGAGTAATTGAGGATATGAATAATGAAAAGTGAACTTGAAATACTCTTACTTGAAGATAATGACGACCACATAGAAATCTTTAAAGAGTATTTAGAAATGAGTAGTTTTAAAAACTCAAATATTAAAATTAGTGATAATTTAAAAGATGGCTTAAAACTTTTGAAAGAGAACTATTTTGATGTAGTTTTTCTTGATTTATCACTAAAAGATAGTTCAATTTATGAAACTATAAAAGTTATAAAAGAGTTTGCAAATATCTATCCAACTATTGTTTTAACTTCACTTGATGATAAAAATACTATTTTAAATATTATTCAAAGTGGTGCAGATGATTGTTTGCCAAAATCTGAAGTTAACTCATTTTTACTTGAGCGAAGTATACGATTTAATATAGACAGAAGAAATGATAAAAAATTATTAAGAGAAAGCGAACTTAGATTTAAACAATTTGCTGATAATGTGGATATTGTATTTTGGATAAGAACTAAAAATGAAATGTTATATATTAATAAAGCTTATGAAAAGATATGGGAAAAAAGTTGTGAAAGTTTAATTCAAAATCCAAACTCTTTTTTTGATAATATTCACGAAGATGATTTGTATATTATTTTAAAAGCTTTTAAAGAGTTTGAATTGAGTGGTTTTTTTCACAAAATTTATAGATTAGTTATGCAAAATGGAGCTATTAAGTGGATTGAAGTAAAAGCTTTTCCAATATTTAATGAAAATAAAGAAATAATTAGAAGTGCTGGAGTTGCCGAAGATGTAACAGAGAGAAAAGCTTATGAAAATTTACTTTCAAATTTTAATTCAAAATTAATAGAACAAGTCAAAGTTGAAGTTGAAGAGAAAATGAAATTGCAAAAAGCACAAGAGAGAGATAAGCAACTTTTAATTCAACAATCAAAAATGGCAACAATGGGCGAAATGATTGGAGCAATCGCACATCAATGGCGACAACCGTTAAATTCGCTTGGACTTATTGTGCAAAAGATAAAGTTAGCTTATCAAAAAGGTATTTTAGATGAGACTTATATCGATGATAGTGTTGAAAAATCGATGAAGCAAATAAATTTTATGTCTCAAACAATCGATGATTTTAGGAATTTTTTTAAGCCAAATAAAGAGTTAGAATATTTTGAAGTTATAAAATCAATCAATGAAGTTTTAGCGATGTTATTATCGCAATTTAAAAATCATAATATAAATCTTGAAATAATTGGCGATGAAGTGACTATTAATGGCTATTCAAATGAGTTTAAACAAGTTATTTTAAATATTTTAAACAATGCAAAAGATGCAATAATAACTAGACAAGAAAAATCTGAAATAGTAAATGGAGAAATTAAAATTTATATAAAAACGATAAAAAATAATGTTTTTGTAGAAATTGAAGATAATGGTGGCGGAATTCAAATTGATATAATAGATAAAATTTTTGAGCCATATTTTAGTACAAAAAGTTCTAGCAATGGCACTGGAATAGGACTTTATATTTCAAAAAGTATAATCGAAGATAGTTTAAAAGGCTCAATTCGTGTCAAAAATTCGTTAAATGGGGCTATTTTTACAATTATTATTTCAAATTAAAAGGTTTTTTTATGAGGGTTTTATCTATTTTTATATTAATATTTTTTCTGACTGGATGTGTTCAAAATCGAAGTTATGGAATTTTCAAACAAGATAACATTTATCAAAAAGCTATAAAACATACAAAAAAAGCTGAAATATTGAACTCTTCACAAACAAAAGTTATTTTAATTGCTACATATTTAACTCCGATTTATCCAAAATTTAAAAAAGATGAATATTTTTATCTTAGAGTTTATGCAAATGAAATTAATTCAAGCGAAAACAGAGGCTTAATTAATAATAATTATAAGATTAGCTTAAATTCAAAAGAAGCAATTTCTGTTAGAGAATTAAAAAAAGAGAATGATTATAAAAATGAACTTCCATTTAATAATGATTGGTTTAAAGGCTATATTGCGAAGTTTCCAAACTTAAATCAAAAAGATTTAAATTTAACTTATGAAGATAAAAATTATGGAAAAATGGTTTTAGAATTTTCCAAAAATTTATGAAGTTTTATATTTTATTTTATCTTTAAATCCTGCTTTTTCAAAGCCTTTTAATCGCAATCTACAACTATCACAAACTCCACAAGCTTCGGTTTCTGATTGATAACAACTCCAAGTTAAATGAAGTGGCACATTTAATTCACTTGCTTTTTTAACAATTTCTTCTTTTTTTAAGTGAATAAGTGGAGTTTTTATCTCTATTTTTGTTTTTATTGCTGTGCCTAAATTCAAGCTTTTCTCAAATAAGTTTATAAAATCCTCTTTGCAATCAGGATAACCACTGCTATCTTCTTGTACAACTCCGATAAATACGGCACTAGCTTCAAATCTCTCTGCAATTGAACCTGCAATCGATAAAAAAACTCCATTTCTAAATGGCACATAAGTTATAGGTATTACACCATCTTGTAGCCCTTGAGTTGGCACTTTCATACTATCATCAGTTAAAGCTGAACCTCCGATTTGCTTTAAAAAATTCAAATCAAGTTCTATTGTTTTAATTGCATTCAATTCTCTTGAAATATCCCTAAAAGCTTTTAATTCTCTCTCTTGTGTCTTTTGTCCGTAATTAAAGTGAAGTGTAATTACTTCAAAACCATCATTTTTTGCGATATAACTTGCCAGTGTGCTATCCATTCCTCCACTTAATATACAAATAGCTTTTTTTTTCAATTTAATTCTCCTTATTTTTTATTTTTTAGTTGCTTAATCTCTTCAATGCTAAGACCCGTTTTTATTGCAATAGTTTCAACATCTAAAACATCAAGTAAATTTTTCGCAATCTCAATCGCTTTTTGTTTTTCACCCTCTTTAATCCCCTCTTTAATTCCATCAATTTTACCTGCTCCATAATTTGAGTTAATTAAACTATTTTGATACATTAAATCCTCAATATATCGCTCATAAGCCAACTGTTTATCTTTTGGAAGTTTCATAATATCAAGTTTATCTTTTGCCTCTTTTATTCCTTTTGCACTGAATTCATCTTTTATATCTTCATTTTTAAGAAAATAAATCCATTCATCGAGACTGTCTTTTGCAACATCATTAAAGTTTTTCACTTTTATTAAATAATACTCTGGATAAATTCTTGATATTTCATCTTTTCCGTAAAGTTCTTTTTGTTTATCATTTAACTCTAACTCATCGTGATTATGGATACCTTTAAATTTAGTTGTGCCTTTATAAATATAATCTTTGCCTATGCCTAAATCAAAATAAAGTATATTTACCGAAATTACTTTCACAACAGAACTGTAATCTTCTTTTGTCTTAATATGTTCGGTAATCACTTTTGAAGTGCCATAAAGAATCCTTTGAAGATAATCATATTCTGTTGCATATTGAAACTCAATTATAATAATTTCATCTTTTGAATTTTTAACTTTTAAATCAACTCGATTATACTTATCATCTCGCACTTCTTGGTTACTTTCGCTTTCTAATATCTCTTGAATTTTTATATCTTCAAATAAAAGCTCACTCAAAAATCCCTCTAAAATTCCAAAATTTGCTTTACTTCTAAGTAATTTTTTAATTGCCCAATCGAGGCTTATAAGTCGTCGTTTCATTTAACTCTCCCTCTCATACTTTTTCAACTCATCTAATTGTTCATAAAAAAAATCTCTATGTTTATCAGAATCAAAAATAAACCAAGTTTTTATCTCTTTAACACTTGTATTTCTATATCGAATTATAAATATTAATAAGCCTGTAAAAGAATCAAAGAAATCATATGTTTCAGGTTTATCAAATCTACAAGAAAGAAGTAATACATTAATTCCATTATTAGCTAATCCATCATAAGTATTATTAATTTTTTGATATATTATATACGGTATAAAAAGACCCAATTCAATAGTTGCAAATTCAATTTTAAAAGGTTGTTCAATTTTTATATTATTAAATATTGATTTTTTTATATTTGAGAATCTTGCATTAAAATTATTAAAAAATACATTTGAAAAATTACATCCATATAAATTTGAGTATTCAAAAGATATATTATAAAGCTTAGAATACGAAAAATTTAATCTACTACAATCTAAATTACTTAAATTTATATCTTCCTCTTTTTTAGAACAATCAATGCCTTTAAATAATTCTCTTCCCCAATTTGGAGCAGAATCTCCACTATAATAATTCCAATTCCTAATCAATTCAAATATATTTTCAAAATTATATACTCTTGAATTAAAAAATTTCTCCTCTTTTTCATCATTATATAACTCATTTCCAACTAGCAAAGCTAACCATCTATCCATATCAGGAGGCAACTTTTTTTCATTAGTTTTGATAATATCTACTTCAAAAAGAGATACTTTTTGCTCTGCTTTTATTGGTAAATAATTCTCTTTTGATTCTATAATCTCTTGTGCAATCTCAATAATTTTTTCTATCTCTTTGGTTTTTATTTGCCAATTTTTTAATAACTCTTCACTTATAGATTCATCATATTCACTAAAAGCCTCTTCATTTAACCACTTAATAAAAAGCTTTTCACTAAATAGATTATTATCTTTTTGAATTGTCATTGAGGCGATTAAAGGGGCTAAAAGTCTTCTCTTTTTAACTGTCTCTTCACTATCACTATCTATTGCACACTCTTTTAAAAGATTTAATAACTCTCTTAAAAATATTATTGTCTGCTCTGTTGGCTCACCAAGAAGTAGTTTTAGTCGTAACTCCTCTAAGTTTTTTTGAGTATCAAGTGCATATTTTATAAAAAGCTTTAAATAATACTCTGCTAAAAGTATCTCTGCAAAAGATTGATGATTAAAATATATTGATTTGCCTCTATCTCCAAAATATGAGTGTGATAGAAATTCAAAACTATCTAAATCTTTGCAATGAGTTAAAGCCTCTTTATCATCATCGTTAATATTTTGATAGTGAATTGCTCTACAAATATCAGCTCTTTTAAGTGTTCCTTGTTTTCCTTTTTGTCTCTCTTTTAGCCAAAGTGCAGAGGTGGAGTGAAGTATATTTCTAAATCGTAACTCTTCATTTAAATTAACTCTATAATTACTATCTTCAATATGTTTTGCATCTTTTGTCAAAATATTTAAAAATGATAGATAGACTCCAATTTTTCCCATTTGTAAAAAGTTTGTATTATTTAAGATGAGTTGATAAATCATATATGCAAAAATCGGTCGTTTAAGCTCACCTTTTGAGAGTATAGAGTTTTTGATTAACTTTTTATATATATTAATTTCTCTATTATTTAAAATTGCTTCTTTTATCTCACTTATAAATCCATCTGTATTAATAGATTCTAATTTTTCACGACTACTTTTTAAAGTTGAATTTAACCAATCGTTAAAACTTTTCTTTGTAAATCCATAAATAGAGATAAATTGAGGAATCTTTTTATCATCTTTAAGAGGTTCGTGTAACTTCAAGTGTTTTTCAAGCCCACCCTCAAATGGTCTTGAAGTTATAATTATTCTATTTTTAATTTTCTTTGTTTTATCAATATTATGAATCGACTTTATAGATTCAATCACTCTATCTATATTTTCATTTGTAAGTTTTCCACTCTCATCAAGAGAATCAACTAAAAATATAAACTCTTTATCGCTGTAATACTCTTCTGTTATATCTATTTGATAATCGCTTTCTAAATAATCTTGCAAAATTCCAAACTCTCGATTAAAGTTATAACTCTCAAAATCTCTTAAATTAAAATAAATTGGAAAAAGCCCATTAGCCTTTTTTAAATACTTCTTAGCTAACTTACTTGCAAAATGCCTCATAAATACACTTTTACCTTTTCCAAAATCTGAAATAACAAAAAGAATCTTTTTTAAGTGATTTTCACCTTTAAAATATTCATTTATCAACTCTTCTATATTAAAAAGTTTCTCTCTCTCATACTCTTCATTTGATATATTTTTAAAGTTTTCTATACTTTCTAAAAAGGCTAAAGTCTCTTCATACTTAAAATCTTCACTTTTTGTAAAGCCAACTTTTCCAATTTTCATCATAGATTCTAAAAATATTGACTCTTTTTCTCTTATAAATTTTAACTCTATTTCATCTTTGTATTTTTCATAATCATCTCCAAACTCTTTTATTAGAGAAGTTTTGATATTGGTATTAAAATCTTTTAAAAAAGAGTTTATAGAGTCTTCATTACTTGTAAATTCACTTAAAATTTTTTCAAATGTATCTCTTATAAAAACAATACAAGGGTGACTTTTATAGTAAGTTGGTTCATAAAACTCTTTTAATTTTTCAATTTCACTCTCATTAAAGTTTTTTTCAATATTTATAAATAGTGGATTTAATCTATTTTTTATATCTTGAATATTATGTGAGTTTAAAGTGATTGTCTCTAACGATTTTTTTCCTTGATTAATAGAGGCTTTAAGATAGATTTTAAATCCAAAATCCTCTAAATTATCTTTGGATAATTTTTCAAAATAACTATCAATATATTGTTTGCCAAAAAGTTTAACAATTATTGCAGTAACTCCACCGATATTATCAATATTTTTTAAAACATCTTCCAAATTATTTTGTGCTAATTTTATAATATCAGGAAAAGTTTTTATATATTCAAGTATATTCTCTTTTTTCATCTACACCTCTTTTTTTAACTCTTCAATTTCATTTATACTAAGTCCTGTTGAAATAACGATAATATTTAAATCCACATTTTGCATTAAAAGATTTTTCGCAATGTCGATTTTTGCCTGTTTTTCACCTTTTTCAATTCCTACTTTCTCACCCTCCACAATTCCCTCAACTTTCGCAGTATAAAGCAACGAAATTTCAAGCATTT
>DZAZ01000061.1 GCA_022729755.1 Helicobacter cetorum
AAAATTTCAGAAACTTGGTTATCGTTTAAATCAATATTTAAAAAAAGTTTATAAAACTCTTTTACCTCTTTATTTAAATCAATTGCAACCACATCTTTATACAAAATAGATACAAGCCATTTTATCCCCAAAAATCTCATAAATGATGGTGGTCTATCAAACCAACTAAATGGAGCTTTTGGAATTAGATAAACTTTTTTATTTTTAACTGCATTAAGATTTTTCCACTTTAAATCATTAAAAACCTTTGAATAAAAATTTTTATCAAATACAAGTATAACATCGGGATTGTAGTTTAAAACTTGCTCAAAAGAAATTTGATGCATTCCATAATTCGCTCCATATCCACTATTTTGCTCGCACTGATGTACATTTTTTGCACCAATTAATTCTATAAGTTCTATATGACTTGAACCGCTACACTCTGTGGCTAAACCATCATTTCCTTCAGCATAATAAATTTTTGTGCTAATATTTTTATCTTTTATATTTTTAGCTATTTTTAAAGCTTCATTACTCCAGTTATTTAACTCTTTTGCTCTTTCATTTTTTTCTAAAATTTCACCCAAAATCAAAAATGAATCTGCCATTTCTTGCATAGTTTTATCTTTTATATAGTAAATCTTTTTTTCTTTAAAAAACTCATTTAATTTTGGTTCTGCTAATTTTTTACTAAATTCTGAAATTAAAATTATATTTGGATTTACTTTTAAAATCATCTCTAAATTTGGAGTTTTTCCTTGTCCAAACCAACCACCAAGCACTGGTAAATTTGCAACTTTTTCATCTAAATATTTTTTTTCTTCATTTGCAAATGAAAAATTAATCCCAATTAAAACCTCTTTATCAAGTGCATACACAGAATATAAAAGAGGTGGATTTGCAACATAAACCCTCTTTTTTTCATCTGCTGCTAAGAAATTAAAAGTTAATACCAAAAAAAGCCAAATTTTAAAAATTCTAAACATACGGTTCTATCTCCTTTTTATAAATTTCTAATATTTCAATTGTTCTTTTATGTGTAAGTGTCGCTGGTTTTAATACAAGAGAGTTAATATTAATTCTCTTTTTTAACTCTCTTATTTGTTCTACACACTCTTTTGGTGTGCCAATAATTGCACCATCTAATATTTTATTTTTATCAAAAAGTGTACTTCTGATTTTTTCATAAGGTGTATTTTGAACAAGTTTTGCTAATGCTGGATTTGTCTCTTTTGCACTAATCATACATTGAATAAATATTTCTATTGCCTCTTTTACTTCATTTATTGCTTCATCATTAGCAACACAAAAAGCCCTCATAAGTGTAAAATTTAAACTATTTTTTGGAATATTTGAATTATATTTTAAAAAAATATTCTCAACCTCTTCAATACTTAATGAAATACTTCCAAGCAATCCATAGCCATAATTTAAAGCTTCATTAATAGCTTCATCACTTTGTGAAGCGATAAATGTTGGAATTTTATTAAATGGTTTTGGTCTGATACTTATGTCATAACAGTTAAAATATTTACCCTCAAATGTAACATTATCCTCATATAAAAGTTTTTGAATAATATGATTATATTCAAACATTATTTCTCTATTTTCTATGGCAGAACCATTTATTGCCCTATCATAAATAGGAAAAGCACCTTTTGCAATGCCAAACATAAATCTACCATCACTAAGCAATTCCAAAGTTGCCAACTCTTCAGTGAGTTTTATAGGATTGTAATAAGGCAACAAATACCCAGCTGAACCAATTTTTATATTTTTTGTAATTGCAAAAGCATAAGATAGCAAAGTCCCAAGTGATGGAGAAATACTAAAATTATTAAAATGGTGTTCTCCAAACCAAAGCTCATCAAATCGTAACTCATCAGCCTTTTTAACTATTGCCATTTGGTTAGTAAATGTCTCTTTATATGAGTTTGTCCAATTCTCAAATAGACAAAAAACTCCACTTTTCATTATTTAGCCTTAATTTAATTTAAAAGAGATAGGTGCAATAACCTCTATCTCTTCCAATGGTGGTGATTTAAATGGAGTTGAACTTAATATGGTCTGAATTGCTGAATTATCAAGTATCGATTTTGATGTACTTTTTTTAATTTGTACTTTGTCTTCTTTTATAGAACCATCTTTTAATACGATAAATAAAAATTCACCCTGACCCTCAATTCCCATTTTTTTAGCCATATTTGGATATTGTAAATTTTGTGAAATTTTATTTTTAACCGATGTTAAATAGATTGAGATATTGTTTTCATTAGTTTTTATTTGAGAACTGTTTATACTGTTTGATGAATTTTGTTCAGTTGGTTTAGATATATTAAATGTAGTTGTTTCGCGATTTAAGTCAATATTATTTTTTATCTGATTTGTTGCTGTTTTGATTATAGGTTTTTTTATTGGTTCTTTAATTGTTTGCTTTTTTACCTCTTTTCTAACTTTTTGAGCTTTTTGAACTTTCTCAATCACTTTATTCTCTTTAGGTTTTGGTTTTTCTAAAATTTCAGGTTTCTTTATTATCTCTTCTTTTACAACAACATTTGAATTATTAACTTTTGGCTCACTATAAGAAGAGATTAGTACGACTACTGTCGGTTTTTGTTTTACCTTATCTTTTTGAACATTTGAAGTGTTTAAAACTTCAAATATAGCACTGTGAACTAACATAGAAATTAATAGAGTTATATACAAAATTTTATTATCAAACATCTTCTTTTACCTCAAGTGCAAAATTATTAAAACCTTTTAACTTAAAATTATCTATAACTTTTATTACAATTCCATAAAAAGCTTTTGCATCACATCTAATAACTACGAAAGAGTGAATATCAAACTCATCTAAACTATCCAAAAACAAATCTTGTTTTATATTTTTATTATTTATAAAAATTTCTCCAAATGAGTCTATATTTACAATAATATTTTTTTCGTTTTTTTCTAAATTTTGAGCATTTTTTGCCTTTGGAAGTTCTAGTTTAAGACTTTTTTCACTGATAAATGAAGCTGTTGCCATAAAAATTATTAATAAAATTAATACAATATCCACAAAAGGAGTCATATTTATTTCTGCAATTTCACCATTATTTTTAATTTTCATTACTATCTTTTAAAATAAGCATTATCTGAAGTTTTTTATTAAAGTAGTTATATGCAATAACGGCTGGAATCGCTACAAAAAGTCCCATAGCAGTTGCAATTAATGCCTCTGAAATACCACTCATAACGATTTTTATTCCAAAATC
Source organism: Helicobacter cetorum (assembly GCA_022729755.1). Taxonomy (GTDB): domain Bacteria; phylum Campylobacterota; class Campylobacteria; order Campylobacterales; family BB28; genus BB28. Next base: position 3,240 of record DZAZ01000061.1, read on the forward strand.
ATCGTGTTTTGATAAATCATCAAAAGCTTTTATAACTCCAAGTACTGTTCCAAAAAGTCCAATAAATGGTGCATTACTTCCAACAGTTGCCAAAAAAGTTAATCTTTTTTGAGCTTTTAAAAGTAACTCTTTTGTTGTCATTGATAAAAATTTATGTCTTAGTTGATAAAATATAAATATTCTCTCAAAAATAGTTGCAATTGTAAAAATACTCAAAAAAATTAAAAGATATAAAACAAACTCACTGCCACCCAAAAAAATTGTTAGTAAATTTTTTGTTAAATCCATTTTAATCCTCGCAAATTTACAAATCAAATTCGTGTTTGATAGTCTCAAACACATATCTAGTTGGCTCTAAAACAGTTGTTCTTTTATTAATCATTCTAATAGATAATGGTTCTATCCAATTCCAAAATTCTTCCAAAAACTCTTTTGGAAATTCTATTTCTTTAAGTACTTTTTTATATGTCATAAGCCAAATATCTCTCGCTTTTTCATCAATATCAAATCTAAAATGTCTTTCTCTAAGTGCAGGATGTCCATAATTAGTACTAAAATCTCTGTCACCTCCTAGTGCTTCTACAAAAAATAAAGCTGTTTTTTCAGTTGCTTTTATAAAAGTCTCCTCATCTTGTGCAAACATATCACCAATAACCGTTTTTTTGAGATAATTATGATGTTTAAATACCATATTTTGGATATATTCTTTACCTAAAGTTTTGTAAATTTTATTTGATGGAAAAAAAACTTTTGGATAGATAAAATCTACTCTCTCTCCAGCCTCTCTTACTTCTTCACCTGCTGGTTGAAAATGTTTTTTCTCACATTGTGAAAATGTTGAAAAAGTCATACTAATCCTTTCTATAGAGTTATGTAATTAAATATATAAAGAATTATATCATTATATTTTTATATATACAATGTTTTTAAAATAAATTTTTGACTATTTTTTTAATTAAATTGAATAATCATACCAAATCTTCCTAAGATTTAGGTATAATGTTATTATGATAAGTAGAAAGGGACTTGACATATAGTAAATAGTTTGCTAAAAAGTGATATAGAAATAGCTAAAAAACTAAGATTATGAAAAAGGAAATTTTTGAAAATTTTATACATCGGTGGACAAAAAAGTGGTAAAACATCTCTTGCTATCGGTAAAGCTCTAAGTTTATCTAAAAATCAAAACCCTTTTTATTTAGCAACTTATATAAATAGTTATAATGATGCTGAAATGCAAAAAAGAGTTGATAAACATAAAATTGAACGACAAGAGAAATTTATAACAATTGAAGAGGGCTTAAATTTAATAGAGCCAATTAACCAAAATAGTGGCATTTTTTTAATCGATTGTGTGAGTATGTGGATATTTAATAAATTAGAAAATGAAAAAGATAATTTAATCGAAGATATGAGTGAAATCTTAAAAATAGATAAAGATATAATTTTTATTTTAAATGATGTTTCAAGTGGAATTATTCCAATTAATAAGCTTTCTCGGGAATTTGTGGATTTTTCTGGAATTATCGGACAACTTATTGCAAAAAATTGCGATGAAGTTTATAGTGTAACTTGTGGGCTTTTGCATAAATTAAAATGAAAGATATATTTTTTGGATTTTTACTTGCATTTAGCTACTTTTCAATCTTACCAATCAAAATAAAAACATTCAAAGAAAGCGAACTTATCTATAAGTCAACTCTATTTTTTATTCCATTTGTTGGGCTTATTCTTGGATTATTAAGTGTTATTTTATTTTTGATTTTAAGTAATTTTTATGCACTTTGGTATGCCTCACTTTTAAGTGGAATTTTTTATCTATTTTTATATGGATTTTTACATTTAGAAGCAATTATTGATGTAATCGATGGATATTTTGCATCGTTATCAAATAAAGATGTTTATAAAATTATGAAAGAGCCACAAGTTGGAGCAATTGGAGTTGTTGGAATTGTTTTATTTTTGATTTTAAAACTCTCTTCAATTGTCTATTTTTTAAGTTTAAATTCAAATATTTTTCAATTAATTACAGTTTTTATTTTAAGTAGATTTTCAATTGTTTTTATACTTTTAATCTTTAAACTTCATTCCAAAAGTTATTTTGCACTAAATTTACAAAAGAATTTAAATTTAAAACTCTTTATTTTTGCTTTAATTTTTTACTTTTTATTAGCACTTTTATTTATAAATATTTATGAATTAATTATTTTATTTTTGCTAACTTTTATATTTAGCTTTTTGCTAATAAAAATTTTAAATAAAAAAATAGGGTTTATAAACGGCGATATTTTGGGCTTTAATATTGAAATATTAGAATTAATTTTGATAAATATCTTCAATATTATAGCAGGGAATGTGACACTTTAACAATTAAATTTTCAAATTTATGGCAAAACCCAAAAACCATCTCCATCATTTATAATTGCTGGATTTTCTTCCCAAGCAGTATTTTTATAGCTCCAAACATTTTTAAAATTCCAATTTGTTTTTAGAGTTTTTAAAGTTTGACCCGTACCCAAAAGTTTCCAACTACCATTTAAATCCACAAAATTTGGTTTATAATCACTTCCAATAAAACTTATATTTGCTTCAGCTTTAGAATTTATCCAAAAACCAATCGCACTATTTAAAATTGTTGAATTTTTGCTCCAATTATCATCTTTATAAGTCCAAATTATATTATGTTCAAAAATAGAACTATTTACCTCTTTTGCAACTGGAATTGCAACTAAATTCCAACCTTTGATTAAATTTAAACTTTTAACTTTTGCTTCGCTTACAATATACTCTTCATTTAGCTTCATTTCAGAACTCTTGCCATCAACGATAATATCAGCTTTTCCATCGATTAAAATTACACTTTTTTTACCATCAAAATTACTATTTTGGATACATTTAATTTCACCATCAGGCACAACTAAAACATCACTTCCACTCTCAACATTGACACTTCTAGCAAAATAATCTTTAAGTGAAAACTCTTTTCTAACTGAATAGGTCGATTTTAATCCACCACTTTTAATACTTTTGACATTTAAAACTCTCTGATTTGCAAGGCTTTTAAATTCAGACAATAAATCACTTTGAATTAGCTCAACATTTACTTCACTAGCCTCTTTTGGTGGAGTTAATTCAAAACTCTCTCCTTTTGAATTAATAGCTTTTGCAAAAATTTCACCATTTGCTTTTGTAATAATTTCACTATTTAGAGTTCCATCACTTGCACTAAACTCATTTTTTGAGATAAAACTTCCATCTTCTTGCATTAAAGTTTTACTATCAATTGGTGCATTAAACTCTCTAACTTCGCCATCTTTTTTAATTTGCAATTTAACTTCACCACTTTTATAAGCATAAAAAGTAATTTCTAAGCCATTTAATTCAAAAGTTGAAGTTAAATCACCACTTTTTAACAAAGTAGCATTCATAGCTTTTGCAATATCAAGGCTACTTTGTGTTATTAAATTCCCTTTTTCATCGCTTAATTTAATATTTACAACAATAAAACCATTTTGCTTTACATTAAGTGTAGTTTGTGCAAACAATTCAAACTCATCTAACTTTATCTGATTAGTTTCGATATTAAGTGTTTTTTCAGCTGTTTCGACTATTTTTACACCATCTGGTAAAGTTACAAAACTCAACATTAAATTTAAGCCAAAACTTTTATAAGCATCCATCAAATCGAGTGTATTCAAGATTAAATTTCCATTTTCATCAAGCGAAATTTTCCTACTCTCATTTGCATAAAGTGTTATAAATACCAAAAGAAATGCTATTAAAAACTTTTTCATTTTCCAACCTTTTATTTGTTTTTTATAAATTATAGCAAATTTTAAATAATCTCAACTTTTGTTTTCAAGCTATTTTTCGGTATTATTCGCACTAAAAAAGGAAATCTTTATGAAACCATTAATCGCAATTATTGAAGATGAAGAGGATTTACTTGAATTGTTAGAATATAATCTTCAAAAAGAGGGTTTTGAAACTCTTGGGTTTTTATCGACCAAAAATGTGGAAAAACTTTTAAAAGAAGAAGATGTGAATTTATTGATAGTTGATAGAAATTTGCCAGTAATTGAGGGAAGTGAATTTGTAAAATCTTTGCGAGAAAAAGGGTTTAAAATTCCTGTAATATTTGTTAGTGCAAAAGATAATGAAAATGATATTTTAGATGGATTTACAAAAGGTGGAGATGATTATATTACGAAGCCTTTTAATATGAAAGAGTTGATTTTAAGGGTAAAAGCAGTTTTAAAACGAACAAGAGGCGAAGATGAGGAAACTTTGCAATATAGAGATATTATTATGAATTTAAAATCTATGAAAGTTTTAGTTAATAATGCTTTAGTTGAATTGACAAAACTGGAGTTTGAGCTATTAGTTGAATTAATTAAAAATAAAAATGTGGTTTTAAGTCGCGATTATTTGCTTGAAAATGTGTGGAAAAATGAAGCTTTTTATCAAGATAAAACGGTAAATGTCGGGATAAAACGCTTAAAAGATAAAATTGACCCAAATAAAGATAAAAATTATATTAAATCAATTAGGGGAATGGGGTACACACTTTGTTAAAACTTCATCAACTTTTTTTTATCAATTTTTTACTTATTTTTATTGCTACTCTTTTGATTTCTGGCTTAGTTAGTTATTTTACATTAAAAGAGATAGAGTTAAATCATTTTGAAAATAGTTTAAAAACAAATATAAATATTGTTGAAATTGACCTTAAAAGCTCAAAAGATAGAGATTTAAATAGATATTCAGAGTGTTTTGAAAAAAGAATTGAACTTAGAATTACATTAATTGATGAAAATGGGGTCGTTTTAATTGATAGTACAAATGATGCAAAAATGATGGAAAATCACTTAAATAGACCAGAAATAATAGAAGCAAATAGGCATATTTATGGCTCTTCACTTCGATATTCAACTTCAACTAAAAAAACTTATCTTTATGTAGCAAAAAAAGTAATATTAGATGATAAAAGCATATTTATTAGAATGGCAATGGATACAAAGCAAATTATGAACGATTTTTATAATTTATGGTTAAAAGTTACTCTGATATTTTCAATTTCGATTGTGTTTGCACTTTTTATAAAATATTATATAAATAAAAATATCAAAATAGAAGTTGATAAAATAACCGATTTCTTGCAACATTTATCAAATAAAAATTATAAACCAACTATCTCAAATCCTTTTACACAAGAGTTTGATTTGATTTTAAGATTACTTAAAAAAGTTGCAAAAAAACTTGAGAAAAGAGAAAAACAAAAGAAGAAATTCACCAAAAAACTTGTATTAAAAAATAGACAAAATAAAGAGATAATTTCAGCAATGAGCCACGAGTTTAAAAATCCAATTGCTGTAATTTTGGGTTATAGTGAAACTTTAATAAACGACAGAGATATAAATGAGAATATTAGAAATAAATTTTTAGATAAAATTTCTCAAAATGCTAAAAGAATTTCAAATATAATTGACCGAATAACGATGGCTATAAAGCTTGAAAATGAAGATTTAACACTTAAAATTACAAATTTTGATATAAAAGAGTTGTTAGATGGAGTTAAAAATTTACTGAAAGAAAAATATAAAGATAGAAAAATTGAAATAATTGGAGAGAGTAGAATAGTTGAGGCTGATAGGACATTGATTGAACTTGTGCTTATAAATTTGGTTGAAAATGCCCTTAAATATTCAAATGATAATATAATCATAAATATAGAAAAAGATAAAATAAAAATTATTGATAAAGGGGTAGGAATTGAGGCTAAAGAGATAAATAAGGTAACTCAAAAATTTTATAGAGTAAATAATAACATTTGGAATAACTCCTTAGGGCTTGGCTTAAATATAGTAAAACATATCCTAAAAATGCACACTTCACACTTAGAAATAGAGAGCCAATTAAACAAAGGTTCAACCTTTTCTTTTAAAATTTAGATAATTTTTATATTGCCGATTTGTACTAAAAGCAATAAAAAATAAATCAAATGGAGGTTTTAAATGAGAAGTGCTTTTGTTACAATTTTGGCTAGTTCTATCTTTTTGAGTGGATGTTCTTTTAATACAGTTAGCACCACAACAATCAAAAAAAATTCAACAACTACCGCACCACAAATGCCAATACAAGAACCAATAGAAGTTAAAAAAGAGGAAAAAGAGTTACATGCACCAAATATTTATAAAAGTAGTGCAATTGGTTCAGTTTGTGAGGGAAAAGAGTGTTTTCAATCAAAATACGATATTACTCAAACTCACTGTTTAGATTTTCCCGTTACTTATAGAGCATTAAGAGTAAAAGAAGAAGAGAAATAAAGGAGCAGATTATGAGAAATATTATTACATTTTTTTTATTAATAAGTAGTTTTTTAGTTGCCGCTGATAGTAGTGAACACACCAAAGAGAGTAGGTTTCATTCAATTCCCTTAAATATCGTTGATAGCAAAAGCCCAATCGGTTTTTTAAATTCACAAGTTATCTTTTTATCAGACCAACTTGAGAGAAATTTAGACAAAAAATATTTAGCTTCGCCTGTAATTGTGGCATCATTTTTAAATTTAGATGATTTTAGCGAAACTAGTAATTTAGGTAGGATTTTATCGGAGAGTTTAATTCATCAACTTCACATAAAAAAGTGGAAAGTTTTAGATGCAAGATTAGCCCAAAATTTAATTATAAACGAATCGGGTGAATTTGCATTAAGTAGAGATATAAAAAATATCAAAAATAATTATAATGTAAGTGGAATTGTAAGTGGAACTTATAGTGTTTTAGACACAGGAATATTAATAAATTTGAAAGTTATCGATATAAAAAGTGGCTTAGTTACATCTTCAGCACAAACCATAATTCCACTGGATGGGCTTGAGCATTTACTTCTTGATTCTACAAAAAAAACTACACTTAAAGCGGTTGGTAGTATCGATGATATCGGAGGTGATGAATTTTCGAGTGAGCAACAAGTAGATTTAACTTTAGAAAAAGATGAAGATAACGATAACGACGGAGTTAGCGATAAATCTGATAAGTGTTCAAATACTGGCGATGGATTTAAAGTTAATAAAAATGGATGTGAAATAGGATTTGTTTTTAAAGTGCTTTTTGATTTTGATTCAGCAAAATTAAAAAGTCAAAGTATGCAATCAGTCGAAGATTTTGCTACATTTTTAAGAAAAAATCCAAAATATAGTGCAAAAATTGCAGGACATGCTGATAGTGTTGGAACTTATGAATATAATCAAAAACTTTCAGAAAAAAGAGCAAAAATTGTATATGACAAATTAATTACACTAGGAATTGATAAAAATAGATTAACTTATAGAGGTTTTGGTGAGTTAGAGCCTTTTGTAAGCAATTTAACAGCTGAAGATAGAGCTAAAAATAGAAGAGTTGAAGCACTATTAATTCAGTAGTATTATAAATACCGAAATGGCGATGGAACCAGCAAGAGCGGTCAAAGAGTACAAAGAAAAAAAACGGAACTTCAGAAAAAAGTTGTGGGTACATTGACGGTTGAGAAGGAGTGGTTGCATGGAAAGCTGGAAAGCTTGGGCTTATCTGATAAAAAAGAGTTCGTGGAGCCTAAGTGTGAGAAAATATCAATAGCAAGACAATGCGAATTTTTGGGGCTTAATCGCAGTAGCTTGTATTACAAGGCAAGTGTCGATGAAAATAAATTGAAGATAAAAGAGCATATTCAAAAAATATTTGAGGATATACCGACTTATGGACATTTAAAAGTGCATCAGCAACTTTTGGAAGATGGCTTTAATGTTTCTGTCAACACTGTCCAAAAGTATCGTCAAGAGATGAGTTTGAAAGCCGTCCTAGCTCTCAAAACACCGAGTACTTCGCTCATCAACAAAGAGCATCCGATACACACTTATAAATTAAAAGATATCGATGTGGTGAGGGCTAATCAAGTTTGGTCTACAGATATCACTTATATCCGAATTAGCGGCGATTATCGATTGGTATTCCAAAGCAGTGCTTAGTTGGAAAGTTTCCACAACGATGGATACAGCCCCCTAGTTATGAGTGTTTTGAACAAAGCATTGTCGCTTTATGGAAAGCCCGAAATCTTCAACACCGACCAAGGCAGCCAGTACACATCGTTCATTCACACTGAAACCTTGAAAAAACACGCTATCACCATCTCAATGGACGGCAAAGGACGGGCTACGGACAACATTTGCATCGAGAGATTTTGGAGAAGTGCAAAAGTAGAAAAAATTTATCTCAACGAATACGATACAGTTGCCAAACTTAGGGAAGATGTAGGGGATTACATTGAGTTTTACAATCAAAGGAGGTTTCACGAAACATTGCAATACAAAAAACCGATTTATGAAAGAAAATTTTAAGCATTTCAATTCAACAGTTGAAAATTTCAAGAATGTTTCATAAGGTAACAATTGCTATGAGAATAAGCTTTTTTCGAAATGCTGTCTTGACAGGTTGGGGTAGAATAATATTACAAATATTTCCATTTTAAATTTCTCCTATCTCGTTAGTTACTTTTTTAATTGCTATAATAATTTTTTAATTTTTTTCCAATTATTATTTTTCCAACGTTATTTAATCCTAACATTGTATTGTTTTCATCTTTCAAATCATGTTCATATAATAAAAGTTCTTCATTAGACTTCTTTCAAAACTAAAAAATTTGTGTAAAATAAGTGTATGAGTAAATATGAAAAATTAGAACAATTAAATGATGTAAAC
>DZAZ01000062.1 GCA_022729755.1 Helicobacter cetorum
CAAAATGGGAGAGAGTGCTGGAGGAAAATTCACTGCTTTGCAATTTTGAAATTTTCTACACTCCTAGAAGATTGACTTTATGGCATCGTGAATTTAGTGTCAAACAAGCAAATAAAACTGAAGAATTAATTGGTGCTCCGATTGAGGTGGCTTTTAAAGATGGCAAACCCACAAATGCGGGGCTTGGTTTTGCAAAAAAATGTGGTGTTGATATAAGTGAGATTGGCAAAACTAAAAAGGGCGATAAAGAGGTTTTGTATTTCAAAAAAGAGATTGAAGGGCTTGAGGCTAAAGCCGTTATAGGTAATATGGTTGAGAGTTTTTTAAAGTCGCTTAACTTTGGAAAATCTATGAGATGGGTTGATAAAGATACTAGTTTTATTCGACCAATTCGTTCAATTGCTTGTATGTTAGGCGAGGAAGTTGTTGGAGTTTGAGAGTTTTGGAGTGAGGGCTTCTAATTATGCTTAGGCTCTATCAAAGCTTTTTTATCATTCAAGCCCTCCCCAAGCTCTTTAACTTTACCTCTGCCCAATTAGTTCTAATTGTAAGCTTTCCAACTGTTTTTGCTAGTTCATCATTTTGAGCTTTTAATTCAGCCATTTCATCTTTATATGTTTTTGTAGCTTCGTCTACATCAAATGCTAATGCTTAATTTTCTAAAAATATTTTCTTCCAATTTTGCAAAGTTTTTGGCGTTACTCCGTATTTTGAAGCTACTTGACATATATAACTCCTAAAATTACCTTCTTTATTTTACTCTTTTAGGAAATAAACTTCTCTAAATATATGTCTGAAATATTCAGACCATTATAATATTCAAAGCCCTGAATTTTCAGGTTGAATATTACATTCCTCCCGTTAAATTCATAGAGAAAATAGGCAGTAGCATCGCAGTTACAATAAAACCGATAACTCCACCAACAAACAACATAATAGCAGGTTCAATTAGTGAAAGTAGCACATTTATTTTTTCTTTATTATTTTCAAAATAAAGCTCTGAAAGATTTTCTAATACATTTGCAACTTCACTCGTCTCTTCACCCAAAGCTATCGCTTGAATAAAAGCTTTATCGATGTACTTTACATCTTTCATTAGTGCATTTGAAAGTTTTCCACCCTCAACTACTTTATTTGCAGCCTCTTCAAATTTGCTTTTTAAAACTGAATTGCTCATAATATCACTTGCAAGTTTTATCGCTTTGATGAATGGAACTCCAGATTTTATAAGTGTTGAAGTCATATAGGCAAATCTCCCAAGTTCAGCACTTTTTGAAATTTTTCCAAAAAGAGGAATTTTTAAAACAATGCCATCAATAAAATATTTAAATTTTTTATTAAATTTTAAAAATAACTGAAAAATAGCTGAAAATATAAAGATAATGCCTATCATAACTACCCAATATTTTGCAAAAAAATCACCAGTTGAAATGACAAATTTTGTAATTTCAGGTAATTCTTGATTGAGCGAGTCAAAAATAGAAGTAATTTTTGGAACAACCACAGTTAGCATAAATGAAATCATCAAAACTGAAACAATCATAATAAAAGCAGGATAGATAAAAGCATTTGAAACTTGCCTATTTATTGCATCTTGGTCTTTGAGGTAACTTGCAAGTTCTACTAAAATTTTGGCTAAAAGTCCACCATCTTCACTAACTTTAATCGATTGTTTGTAAAAAGATGGAAGTGAAATAATTTTTTGGCTCTCAAGTGCTTGATAAAAACTCTTTCCCTCTTCTAAACTTGTTTCAATTGAGTTTAAAAAATAAATTACTTTTTTATTCCCCTCATAAAGTGTTTTTGAGAGTTTTATTGCATTAATAAGTGCTACACCAGAACGCAGATAAATCGCCAAATTTGAACTAAATCCAGCTAATTCTGTATTTGTGAGTTTTCCAACTCTAAAAAGCTCAATCTTGCTAAAAATACTTTCACTTGACTCATCGACACTATCATAAATTATGTTTTTTGATTTTAATCTTGCTTTTGCATCTTCAAGATTATGAGCTTCAATTTTACCTTTTGCTTTTTTGCCTGTTCGTTTATCTATTCCACTGTATTTAAAAATCATTACGAATCTTTTATCCCCACTCTAATAATTTCTTCCATAGATGTAACTTCATCTAAAAGAAGTTTTTTTAATTTATCAGACAAAAATTCCATTCCTTTTTTTTGCATAAGTTTTTTTATCTCATAATCATTGCTTGTATCTTTCATCAAAGCTTTGACATCATCATCAATCAAAAAAAGCTCTCCTACAGGCATTCTACCGATATAGCCCGTAAAATTACACTTCACACAACCTCTAGCTTTATAAATTTTTGCACCTTTTGGCAAATCAAATTCACTCGCATACTCTTCAGCTATAAAATCTTCTTCTTTGCAGTGAGGGCATAATTTTCTCACAAGTCTTTGAGCCAAAACTCCAAGCAAACTTGAACCAATTAAAAAGCTATCCATTCCCATATCTACAAGTCTTGTGATTGAGCTTGTGGCATTATTTGTATGAAGTGTACTAAGCATTAAGTGTCCAGTAAGTGCGGCTTGAATTGCAATTTCAGCCGTTTCACGGTCTCTGATTTCTCCAACCATTACAACATCAGGGTCTTGCCTTAAAATTGAACGAAGTGCAGTAGCAAAAGTTAGCCCAACTTTGGAGTTGGCTTGAACTTGATTGATATTTTCAGCATTGTATTCAACTGGGTCTTCCACTGTGATGATGTTTTTATCTGGCGATGCAACTTCTTGTAAAAATGCGTGAAGTGTTGTTGATTTTCCACTTCCTGTTGGACCAGTGACGAGTATCATTCCGTGAGAATGTTTAAGTAGTGATTTGAAATTTGTTATCATCTCTTTATCAAAACCAACATCTTGTAAATGAGGAATATCTTCAGATTGCATTAAAATCCTCATAACAACCCGCTCACCATAATAAGTTGGTAAAATTGAAACCCTAATATCAAGGGCTTTTCCAGCTATTTTTATTTGAGTTCTGCCATCTTGTGGTACTCTTTTTTCTGAAATATCAAGGTTTGAGATAACTTTAATACGGCTTATAACTAAATTTATTATTTTTTTATCCAAATCCACATGTTTAATCAAAACCCCATCAATTCGGTATCTAACTTCACCTCTAGCTTCATAAGTTTCGATATGAATATCACTTGCTCGTTTTTTTATGGCTTGATAAAAGAGTGAATTTACAAATTTAATAATTGGGGCTGATTCTTCGCTTGTGAGAATATCTTTTGAAGTTTGCAAAAATTCAACTAGTGAAAAATCATCTTCAACTCCCTCTTCTTTGGCTTCTCTTGTGACTGAACTTAACTCTTTATCTGTTTTAATCTCTAAAAATCGATGATAAAGTCTCTCATAAGAATCTTTATCTACATTTAAAAGTGGATAATTAATTTCACTTTTAGATAAAAAATTTAAGCTATTGCTTAAATTTTCGTTTGATAAAATAGTGTAAGTTTCATTATCTATTTTAGTAAATAAAACTCCATATTTTACGGCTAAATCAATATTCACATCTTCTAAAATTTCAGGATAGAGGTCAATATCTTTTATAAGAGGGATATCAACCATCAATTAATCCTTATTTGGTGTGATTATAGAAAATGGGTCATTTGTTTGCCCTTTAGGAGCATTATTGTTAGAGTTGTTAGAATTATTACTTTTTTTCATATCAACTACTTGTTCATCTTTTTTAATACCTAAGATTCTTAGGACATTATTAGCATAATCACTTTCGATTTTATTTAAACTTGCTAATTGATTTTTAAATTCAGTTAAATCAGCACTCGAATCGATAATATATGGTGTTAAAATAATTACTAAATTAATTTTATCAATATTTTTAGTGCTATGTTTGAAAAGTAAATCGCCAACTACAGGAATATCGCCTAATAATGGAACTTTTGACTCACTTCCTTTAATCGAATCTCTAATTAAACCTCCAAGAATTACACTTTCACCATTTCTAACAATTGCTTTTGTTGCAACTTCTCTTTTTGTTGTTCCATCTTGAGTTGAACCTGGAATTGTATCTTCTAATTTTGCTGAAACTTGAAGAGTTACTTTTTCATCATTTGAAAGTCTAGGTTTTATTTTTAGAGTTAAACCGATATCTTCTATTCTAGTTAAATTTTGAGTTGTAGTTCCAACAACACTTCCCGCTGAAACTCTTCTAGTTTCACCCACATAAATCGAAGATTCTTCATTATTTATACATAAAATTGAAGGTTCAGAGAGTTTATTAGTAGCACCTGATGCATCAAGAAGTGAAAGTGAAACGGCTAAGCCAAAATCTGGAGCTGCTGTGTAAGTTACGGTTCTAGGTTCAGTAGTTGTATGTTGACTTGTTGCACCACTTAGTGCTGTGTCTGTCACAGTTGTTTCAACATATTCAGTTTTAGTTTTTTCTTGTAACACATTTTTAACATCAAATCCAGGAATAGTTGCAGCAGCCTCAATTGCTTGTGCAACTAAATTAGTTCCATCTCCTAAAATTGTATTTAAGCTAAATAGTGTACTTCCCTTTAAGAATGGAGTTGTTAAAAGCCCATATTTCATTCCAAACTCATTCAATTTATTATCACTAATTTCTATAATTTTTGCTTTTACATAAACTTGTTGTCGTTCTCTATCTAATTTTTCTACAAAATCTTTAATCTCTTCTAAATCTTTCTCAAGTCCCATTGCTACAATTGCATTCAAGCTATTATCAGCCGTTATTGTTGGTCTATCTTCATTTATTTTGTAAACTTTTTTAGAAACGATTGTAGTTACGATTGGTAAAATATCTTTTGTTTCAGAGTTTCTAAGTGGAATAATAATGACTTTTTGAACTGTAATTTCATTCTTTTGGTCAAGTTTTTCAATATATGGAATGAGTTTAGAAATATTATCTCTTTTGCCAATTAGAATAAGAGAATTTGTAGCATCATTTTTTAGCACTTGCATTTTTTCTTCATCAACTTGTTGATTAAACATAGTTGTAGCAATCTTCGTGATATCGGCTAATATTGTTGCCGCTTTTTCGTTTTTTAATTCAACAAATTTAATATCAATTTTTGGAGTATTTTCTAATCTGTAAATAATTTTTTCGATAGTAGCGATATTTTCAGGATATTCTGAAATAATTATCGAATTTATCTCTTTAGAAGTTACGAGTTTTGCACTTTTGCTTAATAAATGCCTAACTTTACTTGTAACTATATCTACATTTTCGCTATTAATTCTTATGATTTTTGTAACCATTTGAGGGAGTTCCGCCCACTTATCATCAACTACACCATCGCCTTTAATCGGTAAGTTAACCCCTCCTGCATCAGTATTTCTAACTAAATTTAAAAAACCAGCTTTTGTTTCAACTATTGTAAAACCTCTTGTTTCTAAAATTTGCAATAAAAGTTCGTATAATTTATCTTTTTCAATCGGTTTAACTGAAACAAAATTTATTTTTCCTTTGATTTCAGTTGTGAGTAAAATATTTTTATTTGTGATTTTTGCTACCATTTTAACAAAATCTTCTATCTCTAAATCTTTAAAATTTATCTCAACACCTGTCGTAAACTTGGGAGGTGTAACAGGATTTTCTGACATTGCTAGTGTTAATATAAAACTTGCTAAAAATAAACTCTTAATTAATTTCATATTCTATTTCCTTCTCTTCATTATCTCTTATAAATGTAATCTTTAAACTATCAAGTTCATTAATTTTTTTGTAAACATTAAAGGCATCTGCATAACTTTTTAGCTCGACATTATTTACAGCTTTAATAATATCATTTGGTTTTAAACCAATTTGATTAAAAATTGAATCAGGTTTGATGTGAATAACTTTAAAACCTAAAATAACATCATTTTCTTTAATCTCTTCGATAGTGATATGTTTCCAAATTTCATCAAAATCGGTTGCAAATTTTTGAACGACATCTTTTTTTACATTGTAAATGTTACTCTCTAAAATTTCCCTCTCTTCGGCTTTTGGAAGAGTTTTCTCATCAATTAAAAGTAATTCATAATTTTTACCATCTTTTTCAAAAATAGCTTTATACAACTCAATACCAATTAATTTATAACCATTAAAAGTACTATTTAAATCAACAAACTCAATTTTATTTTGTTGGTTTTCTACTGCAATAAAACTGCTATTTTCATTTAAATATGTAGCTTTTAATTTAATATTATCTGTTAATTGATAAACCTCTTTTGCCTCTGGTGTTGGAGTTACCTTTGGAGCATCTTTTGCTGTTTCTAAATTAAAAGCTTGAGCAAATTTAAATTTTTCATAAAAATTATCATCATTTTTAACTTTGTAATCAACACCTTTTTGCTCTAAATAAAAAAACGAAGTTAAATATAGCGATTTTACGACAATAAATGGTATAGAGATAAGTAAGAAGATTTTTATTATCTCTTTAATTGTAGCTTGATTCATATATCAATTTATCCTCTTCTTGTTTTAATTTGGATTTAATAGAACTTTTATTTAACTCTTCGCTTGGAGTAATAATAATTTTTATTGTTTTATCTTTTAAATTTAAAACCCCTTTTGCTTCGCCAAAATCACCACTACCACTAAGTGTTATATTTAGTGGATTAAAAATATGATAATATCCACTTATATTAAATATATTTTGAGGAAAAAATTTACTTAAATCTTTATCAATTACAATATTTTGAATATTAATATAATTGAAGAAAAAGAGAGGATAAACCTTTATTTGAGCGACATCAGCAAATTTTATGCCTTCAAAATAACATACAGCATCTTTTAGTAGTAAATAAATCCACTTATCTTTAATTTCTTCATCTGAAATAATCACTTTTTGTTCTTTTGCAAATTTTTCTAAAGTAAAATAAGCTTCAACTTTAGGCATCAAAATTATTAAAAAAACATAAAATGAAAATATTATCATTAAACTTTTTTTCAAATTGAAACCTTTAATCCAATAGTTGCATTAAATTCGCTACTTTTCAAAATTGTTAACTCTTGTATTTTCAAAGTCGAGTTAAAAAGTGTGTTTGTAATATTATCAACTTCATCTTTTTGTAAATTTTGAAATTCAAAAATAATATTATTTGCACTTCTTTCATCTTTGATTAATTTTTGATTTTTCATTTGAGATAAGAGTTTATTAGCTAAATCTTTATCTCTCCATTTTTTTTTAAGTGTATCAATCTCTTCAGCTTCAATCCTTAAAATATCCAAAGCTACTTTATTTTCAATTAGCATAGTTTGTTGTTTTTTTTCAGAAACATAAGTCACTATTACCAAAAAAATTAAACTCGCAATTATTATAAGCATTGTATCTCTATTCATAGTTCCATCTCGATAAATAAAACATCATCTTTTACTCTCATATTTTTAATTTTAAACTCTTTAATTAAATAAGCCTTCATCTCTTCAGCTCTTTTTGGGTCATTTAATTTAATTGATAAGTTCAAATTATTATTTTTTAACTCTAAATTATATAAATACTCTCCGTTTGCTAAAGTAATTTTATTTAAATAAGCAAGTTTTTGCCGTATTTTTAACTGCTCTTTTTGAGTTAAGTTTAAGCTTGATTTTATACTTTCTAACTCAAAAGAGGTAGTAGGTAAATCGTGTTTAGATAAAAGTTCATCTCTTTTTGACACAACCTCTTTTAACTCTTTTTTGTATAAAAAATATTCAGTTAAATTGATAGAAGCTATTAAAACTAAAACACCAACTATCAAATAAAAACTTTTATTATCGATAAAATTATCTTCTAATTCATATAAACCCATTTTATGTTTTGAAAAACTTATACTGCTTAAAATTGTCTTAACTGGGGTAGAGTAACCTTTAATATATTTCAGCGGTGCTTTTTCAATAACTCCATCTATATTTATAAGTCCATTTTTATCATCAATTTCAATTGGATTAGAGATATTAATAAATTCACTTTGTGCTAAATAAATATTCTCTATTTGATTTTTATCTATATTTAATTTAGAAAATTCACTTAAAATAAACTTTTTATCAAGTGCAATTAAGAGATATTTCGCTTCAGCTAATTTAAACACTTTATAGATAAAATCTCCCATCGGAAGCATTCCTTCAAATAGTGAAGGGGCTAATTTTTTAACTTCAGCCTCTTTTTTAATTGGTAACTCATCCTCAACTTTTGCCCAATAAAAATATGGCGATAATATTACATTAAATCTTTTTGTATCTTTAGTTTTAATGATTAAATCTTTATCTATATAAATAGAGTTTACAACTTTTTTATAAGATTTCTTCAATACTTATTACCTTTTTTTTACCTAAATCATATAGTAACTTAATTTGACCCGAAATGGTATCAAAACTATACTCAATTTTACATAAAGCTACAAAGCTATCGCCCTCTTTGTAAACTTTTAAATTAAAATCGCTAATATCTTCAGCATTTAATTCACCCTTTAATTGTTCATCATCAAGATATGCATCTGCTTTTAAATTTATTTTAAAATACTCTTTTAAAGTGTCATCTATGAAATTTACATACACATTTCGCTTTGTTTTTCCATCCCCAAAATAGATTATTTTTTCCCACGGAATTTTATAAATATTTACATCTTTTGTTAAAAGTGCATATCTATCTAAAATTTGATAAAAATGTGCAAAATCATAAATTAATCCATTTTCAAAACTTTTATCATCTAGTACAATTTCACTATCATAACTACCCTTAATTACATTATCACTATCAAAAGTATCATCTAATAAATCAATAAAAGTATGATAATTTGCAAGTTGATACTCACTAAATAAATACTCAAGTACTTTAGTTACATTTCTATCATTTATTTTAGTTCTATTTACATCACCTAGCGCCATTAAATTTAAATCTATTTTATTGTCTATCATTTCAAATGAAAGATTGATTTTTATCTCTTTTTCTTCAAGTGGAAGTGGCAATTCAAGTAAAAATCTAAGCATATCTTCATTTTTATTAGCTTTATTCATTTCTATTATTTGTCTTAAAATCGAACCAATATCTTTTACTAAATAATTTACCTGATTTATCTTTTTTACAGTTTTAATTCCACTTAGTGAATTTTGTGAAATTTCAAGCGATTTTGCAACTAATATAGTAATTATCATAATTAAAGCAAGAGTGACAAAAAGTGCAATAGCTTTTTTCATATAATCCAATCTTAATTTAAATATAAAAACTAATAGAGTTAAAAACTCTCTTTAGCTTTTGCTATCATTTCATTTAACTTATCTTCATAAAGTTTTGCACTCTCTTTTGAAGTTGCTTCAAATCGGCTTACAAGTACGGGAGTTGTATTACTAGCTCTTACTAAGCCCCAACCATCGCTAAATATAACTCTTACACCATCTATATCAATAATATCTTTTATTTTTGGAAAATCACTAGGTGGATTTTTTAGCAACTCTTTTAACTTATCGATAATTTTAAATTTAAGCTCTTCGCTAGTTTTAATTTTTATCTCTTCAGTTGAGAATAGTTTTGGTAATTTTTCAAACTCTCCATCAAAATCAAAACCTTTTTGCAATAATTCAATCGCTCTAAAAGTTGCATAAATCGCATCATCATATCCAAAATATCTATCATTAAAAAACAGATGCCCACTAACTTCAGCTGCAAAAGAGGCATTAGCTTCTTTGATTTTAATTTTAAGATTAGAATGCCCTGTTTTATACATTATAGCTGTACCGATTTTATTTATTTCATCATACATAACTTGCGAACATTTAACTTCGCCAATAACTGTTGGATTAGCAATATTTTTTGCAAAAAATATTGCTAAAATATCACCTTTAAAGTTATATTTTTTTGAAAGCATTGCAATTCTATCAGCATCGCCATCATAAGCAAACCCAAAATCAAAATTGCCTTGAAGTTCGTGTTTAATATCTTCTAAACTCTCCTCTTCACTCGGGTCTGGATGATGATTTGGAAAAGTTCCATCAGGCTCTTTAAAAAGCATTTTATAATTTAAATTTAAGGCTTTTAAAATTTGCTCTAAAACTGTGTTTGCAACTCCATTTCCACAATCAAAAATTAATCTTTTATTAAAACCTTTTAAGTGTGCAAACTCTTTTATCATAAAATTTATATACAACTCTTTTACATCTATAAAAGTAGAATTTAAATTATTTTCTATTTTCATATCACTTGCTAAAATTTCATCTCCAAGTGCATAAATTTCATTTCCAAAAAATGGTTTTTTATCAATTGTAATTTTAAAACCATTATATTCAGGTGGATTGTGTGAGCCTGTTACCATTATAGAAGCTGATGTTTTTACACCATCAAACTCATTAAAATTACTAAAATAGTTAACTCCAGTAGCTACAAGTCCCATATTAAGAACTTTTACACCACTTGCATTAAGTCCACTTGTGAGCCAATTTTTAAGTATAGTTGAGTGAGTTCTTGTATCATAACCAATTGAAACATAAGCGTTTTCACTAATAACTTTAACTTTTTTACCTAAAAAATAACCTATCTTTTTAACTATCTCTTCATTTAACTCTTTTTCAAAAATCCCTCTAATATCGTACTCTCTAAAAATTGATTTCATTAGTGTCTCCCATTACTTTCTTCATTTTTATGATATTCAAAGTCATACATATTTACATAATACTCATGTGCCATTCTACCAGAATCAAATGCAGGAATTACATCTTCCATCGAATTTTTCATAATTTGTACCCACTCTTTTTGTCTATCATAATAAAGTGGAATAATTTTATGTTCTAAAATATCCATCATATTTTTATTATCTATTCTATCTTGCTCTTCTACCGATAAATTTGGGTCAATTGCAGGAATTGTAAAACAGTTAACTCCATCTCTTGAAAACTCTGGATGCCAACCATCAGCAATAGAAAAATGCACAGCTCCATTCATACAAGCACTCATTCCACTTGTACCTGAAGCTTCCCTTGTAATTCTTGGAGTATTTAACCAAATATCAGCACCTTTTTTAAGCTCCATTGATAGTGCTAACTCATATCTAATTAAGACTGCAATTCTTCCAATTTTTTCACTCAAATAAACTAATTCATTAAATAAATTTATAGCTTTTTGGTCACCTGGATGAGGTTTTCCTGCCCAAACAATTTGAATTGGCTTTTCACTTCTTTCAACTAAATTTTTAAATCGCTCAAAATCATATTTTAAAAGTCCAGGTCTTTTATATTCAGCAAATCTTCTAGCCCAAACTATCGTTAATATTTCAGGGTCAAACATTTTACCAGTTTGGTCTGCTACTGTATTAAATAAAACTCTTTTTAAATGTTTTTTTCTAGCTATTACTTGATAATCTTCGTGTTCATCTAAAGCCCTAATTAAAGTTTTATCAGACCAATATCTTCTATTTTGTGCATTTGTAACTGAAATAATTTTACAAATATCCTCTTTATCACCCCACATTTGGTGAGATACTTTTTCGTGAATTTTTGAAACTCCATTTGCTATTTTAGCAAGTCTTAAAGCTCCTAAAGTTAAGCTAAAGTTATGTGAATATGTTTTTGTAATATATTTTACTGTTTCTAAATCCAAATCATAAAAAAAGCCCATTCTATGAAGAAGATGAATATCGTGTTCTTCATTTCCAGCTTTTTCAGGTGTATGAGTTGTAAAAACTACTCTTTTTTTAACCTCTTCTACACTTTTATATTTTGAGTATAAATAAAATGTAAATGGAACAGAATGCCCCTCATTCATATGATAAATATCAACTTTATGTGAAAGTTCATCAAGTACCTTTGCACCACCAATTCCTAACACTATCTCTTGAGCAACTCTTGTCTCTTCATTTGCATCATAAAGTCTATGAGTAATTGTTCTTGATAAAAAATCATTCTCATCAATGTCAGTTGTC
>DZAZ01000063.1 GCA_022729755.1 Helicobacter cetorum
ATTCCAATATTTGATAAATTAAAAATCGATGACCCTGTTGGGGCTTTGAGTGTGCATTTAGTAAATGGTATTTGGGGAACTATCGCGGTTGCACTTTTTAATAGTGAGTATTCATTAATCTCTCAATTAAAGGCAATTGTAATTATTGGGATTTTTACTTTTAGTGTTTCATTTTTAGCTTTTTTTATAATCAAAAAAGTTTATGCACTTAGAGTTGATGAAGAACACGAATATGTTGGACTTGATATTAATGAGTGTGGGGTTGAAGCGTATCCTGAATTTGGAAAAAGCAAAGCTTAAGGATTTTTTACCCAAAAACCTTCACCTTTTTTTATGATGGTTAAATTTGATTTATTTAACCACTTCTCATCTCTATAAAGCCAAATTTGACTTTGGTTGATACTATTTATATCTATATCTTTTCCTGTGCCAATTAAATGCCAACCTTTAGATTTAAGTGCTAATACTGGGCTATAAGTCAATCCATAAAAATTAACTTGCTTATCTTCATTTAAATTTATCCAAAAACCTTTTTCATACTCAATGCTTGAAGGATTAAACCAAGTTAAATTCGCTTCATTAAACATCCAAATGCTTTGATAATCCCCAAATATCGATAAATCGTTAATTTTATCTTTTATTGGATTTGCACTTAAATTCCAACCTTTTGACAAATTTAAATCAAAATATTCTGGTATTTCAATAGTTTCATTAAGTTCAGTTGCAAAATACTCTCTTGTGTTGTATCTAAACTTCACATCTTTGATTTCAAACTTAATTAAACCTCCATCTAAATAACTTTTTAATTTTAAAATTGCTTTTGAGTTATCAAAAACTTCTCTAGCTTCTAACTGCGAATTTATCGGAATTTCATAAATTTTAAAACCTTTATTTAAATATGTCAAATCTAGTATAAATTTAAGTTTTTTAGAATTTGAACTATAATTGAACTCATCTCTTTTAGGTTCGATAACGATAACTCTTTCAAAGTTTTTTACTCTCTCATCCCAATTACTAAAGTCTTCATAATCAACTTCACCTCTTCTTAGAATACTTTTTAGCGAATTTAAATATTCACTTGTAAGATTTGTTTCTACAAAATAAAATTTAGTATAAGACATAGATGGATGAATAATAGAAAGATTCTCTTCTAAAACAACTCGATATTCATCATTTTCACCATAAATAACATTAAATGGAAGTTCTAATTTCATAGAGTCTTTAAAATGTTCTATATTTTTACCTCTATCTTTTGACTCTATATCTACCATAATTTTTTGATTACTTAAATTCACTTCACCAAGATTTAAATCAGCATAAAGTCGCTTATCTTCAGGATTATAAGCAATAAAATCTAATTTAAAACAAAACCTTTTATTATCTGCATTAAACTCTCTTAAAATATTTTTATGACTAATAATACTTTCAAATCTCGCTTTTTTAAACTCGTCTATAAATACATTTAATTCTGTATTTGTAAAATAGTTACAATCTTTACTAGTTCCATTGAAAAAAAACTTATCAGGATAGAGTTTTATAGTATTACTTTCTATTTTTGCTTTTAGTGTAACTGTGGCTTTTGTTATATTATTTTCATTCAAAATTTTTTCATATAAATATTTACTCTCTTCTATCGCCAAAGGTTGGCTTTTAGAGTTAGCATCATCAATATAGTAACTACTCAAATCATATAAAAAAGTGATAGTTTTTGTATCTGAATTGTACTCACTTAACACTACATCAATTTCTATATCTTTTGAGAATTTTTCAATTCTACTTTGCCATTCTGCCGTCGTTTCAAACACTTCTTTATTTAAATTTATAATCTCTTCATAAGCATTTAAATCACTAACCGATATGGTCAAACCACCGTGAGAAATATTTCCGTTAGAACTATTTGTTATTTGACAAGTAATATAATAATTTCCAGCACTGACAAATTTATGAATTGGATTTCTCTCTGTTTTTGTCGTTCCATCGCCAAAATTCCATAAATATGTAAAAGATGTATTATTTTCATAAGTTAAATCAAAATAAATACTTTGATTTGTACTAAAGTTAGTTTTTTGTATTTTTGGATTTAATGAATATGCTTTTATCGGAGTATTGCTAACATAAACTTTAAATATTTTAAAAGTTATTGCACCATTATCATCTTTTACACTGCAATTTATATCAAAAGTACCATCATAATAAAATGAGTGTGATATGCTTTTTGTTGTATTTTTTTCCAAAATATTATTAACATAGTAATCATTTGGTAAAACATATCCATCATTAAAATCACACTTATAATTTCTTAAATATCCATCACTATCTCCTGCCTTCATTTGAACATTTATAGTTTCATTTCTTTGAATAAAAGTTTTACTAATATTAGCTTCAATAATTACGGGAGAATTATTTATTCTATTCCAACCACTTCTAGCAAAAAATTCATTGATAGTTTCGTTTGTATTTCTTTGTGTTAAATTTCCATCATATGTTTTAGTGTAATTTGCATCTAACATATAAAAAGTTGATGGAATTGTTCTGTTAGTTAATGTTGTTTTATCAAAGTAGAGTTTATTTATAAAGCCCATATATCCAAGTTCATCTATCAAAGTTGTTATGGAAGTCGTTGTAATATTAAGTTCATTTACAATAGTTAAATTAACCTCATCTAAATTTATGGTTGTATTACTATCTCTTATAAGTACTCCATTGCTTAATTTTATATAAGTTGCATTAGCATTGATAAAACTAAGTAAATTAGCCTTTTGTGTAGTACTTAATAGCGAAATATCCGCAAATACAAAATTTAGCAAAATAAATAAAATAAATAATAATTTCATAGCAATTCCTACTTTACTTTTTTTATAAGCAAAAAGTTTGCCAAATACTTATATTAACTATTAAGATAATTTAAGCAATAATAGTTTGTGCATTTTATAATAAACTAAATGGAGGTTTTTTGTGAGAGATAAAATAGAACAAATCTTCGAAAGTGGACTTTGGCACACTCGTTTCTTTGTAATCTTAGCAGTTGTCTTTGGGCTTTTGGGTTCAATAATTTTATTTATTGTTGCAAGTGCTGATATATTTCATGTTGCAAGTTATACTGTAAGTAATTTAGTTGCAGGTTTACATCCTGATGATTTTCATAAAACAATTGTCTCTGGAATAATTGGAGCAGTTGATTTATACTTAATTGCAGTAGTTATGCTTATTTTCTCTTTTGGATTATATGAGCTTTTTATATCTCAAATCGATGTAGCAGCACACTCAAAAATACTTGAAATTCACTCACTTGACCAACTAAAAGATAAATTAGCTAAAGTTATAGTTATGGTTTTAGTTGTTAGCTTCTTTCAAGGTGTATTACACACAAGCTTCAATGGTGCATTAGAAATGTTATATTTTGCAGCTTCAATTGCATTTTTATCACTTGGATTATATCTTCTTCATAGAGCTGGAAGTCATTAATTTTTATTAATGACTTTTTCTTATAGCTTTTAACTTTTTAAATACTTAAAATTTAAGGTAGTTTTGATAAAATACAAACAAAAAAATCAAAAGTCTTAGGTCTTTAATGTATAAAATCAAAGAGATAATAAAAAATTTTAATGAATTAGTAGCTTTTACTCATACTATCTTTTCACTACCGTTTATTTTTATTGCAATGATTAGTGCTTCAAATGGTTTTTTTGGTTGGAAACTCTTAATGTTGGGGCTTTTTTCAGCAATTAGTGCAAGAAACTTTGCAATGGGTGTAAATAGATATTTGGATATTAAATTTGATATCAAAAATCCTAGAACAAAAAATCGCCCAAGTGTAGATGGAAGGGTTAGCAAAGAGGCACTATTAATCTTTATTATCTTAAATGCACTAACTTTTATACTCATCACTTATTTTATTAATAATTTGGCTTTTATACTCTCATTTGCTTTTTTAATTATATTAGGTGGATACTCATATTTTAAGCGATTTTCAAGTTTAGCTCATTTAATTTTAGGTCTTTCTTTAGGATTAGCTCCAATTGCTGGAGTTATTGCAGTTAGTGAAAATGTTTTTCTTTGGTCAATATTTTTAGCAATTGGAGTAATGTTTTGGGTAGCTGGATTTGATTTACTCTACTCTTTGCAAGATATAGAATTTGATAAGAAAGAGGGACTTTTTTCAATTCCTTCTGTTTATGGTGAAAAAAAAACTATGTTAATTTCACAACTATTTCACATTCTAACAGTGATTTTTTGGTTACTTTTTGCAATTTATTCAAATAGTGGTATATTTATTTATATAGCAGTTATTATAAGTGCAATTATGTTAACTTATGAGCATATTTTAGTGAATAGGGATTTTAAAAAAATTGATAAAGCATTTTTTGTTGTAAATGGATATTTAGGAGTGATTTTTTTAATATTTGTGATTTTAGATAAGGTGAATTAATGGATAGTATTAGAGTTGTACGAGCAAGTATTGATATAGAGTTTGAAAAAATAGGTCAAAGAGAAGAGTTTTTTAAAAGAGAATTTGACAAACTATCAGAAATTGATGATGATTCAATTGGGCATTGGTTAAAACTTGCTAAAGCAAAAGGTGAAACAAGAGAGAGTGACCAAGTGCTTTTAACTTTGGTAGTGGAACTTCATAGAAAAGTAGATGAAATGACTAAACTTATAAAAAATGAAGTACCTAAAAAAGAGCTTTTAAACACAAAAGCTTTGATAGAAGCGGTAGGATTTGAATACTTTATCATAGAAAAACCTATTTTTAAACAAAATGAGAAGTATTATGGCAGAATTGATATGCCAACTTTTCCAAAAAGAGAAATTCCACTATTTTTTATAGGTGTTGATGAAAAAACAGCAAAGATTGAACTACTTCACGAGCGAGACTTGAAAGATTGGGATAGTTATGTAACTGCAAGAGAAAGAGTTATTATTAGGGAAATGAGAGGATTAAAAAAATGATAAATGATTATTTAATATTTATAGGAATTGGAATTGTAGTTTTATTTATTGTGGTTTATCTTTATATAAAAGATTTAGAAAACAATAGAAAGTTAAAAAGTTATGAAAAATCGATTGAAGAGTTAAATAAACAAGTTTATAACTTACAAAAAACAACGAAAGATTTAGAAGATGGAAGTTCAACTACAAAAAATAGTAGCACTCACTTAAAAAAAGAGCTTGATGATAAATTAAATGAAATTCGAGCCGAACTTCAAGGTGAAGTAAAAAATGCCGTATCTTCATTAAATCCACTTATTGATGTGCTACAAGATGTACAAAAGTCGTTTCAATTACATCAAAATAAAATCAATCGTAGAATGATTGAAATTGAAGAAAGAGTAAAAGCTGTTATTTCTATTCCTACAAATAGTACTTCACTAGATGAAGTTAGAATTGCTGCTATGTTTAAAAATGGTAAAAATATAGAAGAGATTGCAAAAGAGTTAAGAGTTCCAAAAGGTGAAGTTGAACTATCTTTGAGACTAGCAAATTTGGGAATGGAAAAAACTAATGCAAAATCAAATAGCCAAAACAAATCGTAATTGGCAAAAAATTCTTTTAAACTCATTTGAAAGCTTAGATAGTGATTATTTAAAAACCATTAAAAACTCTTTTTATTTTCCAAAAAATTTTTTAGCTCCATTTGAAACTTTAAATAAATCAAATACAAAATATATTTTATTTGGACAAGACCCATATCCAAGGCAAGAAAGTGCAATTGGTTACTCATTTATTGATGGAAAAGTTGAAAAAATTTGGAGTGAAAACGGACTTTCAAAAGAGGTAAATAAAGCTACAAGTTTAAGAAATTTTATAAAAATGCTTTTAATCGCGCAAAATTATAATATTAAACAAGAAGAGATTGCAAAAATTGATAAAACAAACTTTATAAACTCTATTTATGATTTAAAAGATAATTTTGAAAAAAATGGTGTAATGCTTTTAAATATTGTGCCAATTTTTACTTCAAAAGATGATACAAAAAAGCACTTAAAAGAGTGGATTTTATTTTGTAAAAGTTTTTTAACTCAAATTGAAGATACAAATATAGAATTAATTTTATTTGGAGAATTAGCTAAAACTATTAATAAATTTAATTTAAAACTTAAAACTCACTCATTTGAACACCCTTATAATATCTCTTTTATTAATAATCCAAAAGTTATAGAACTATTTAAACCTATGAAATTACTTCAAAAGTCGAAATAATGAAATTAAATAATATGTTTTTTTTATTAATGTTTTTATTTATAAGTTATTGGATGGCTAGAGTTTATGAGCCTTTTTTACAAATCATAATAATCGCTTCACTACTTGCAATTGCTACTTCAAAGCTAAATTTTTTCTTTTTAAAATATTTACAAAACAGTGTCATAACTTCGATTATTTTAACGATTTTATTGGGACTTATATTTTTTGTACCAATAATTTATTTTTTAACAACTTTTGCAATTTATTTAAATAATTTCGATAAAACTAATTTAGATAAATTTTTTGAATATCTCTCAACAATAGTTAATCATATTCCTGAAAGTTTAAATTTTATTAAACCTACTTTGAGTGATTTTTTAGATGAAATTGAAGTTTCAAAAATAGTATCAAAAAGCATTGAATTTACAGCATATTTTGGAAAATTAAGTGCAACTTTTGTAAAAGATATGATTTTGATTTTAATTTTTTATCTATTTGCAAATATTTATGCAACCAAACTTTTAGAGTACATAAGAGGTGCTTTTCCTCTTAGTCAAAACGATTTAGATGAACTTTTTAATAAAGTTTCAAATGTAATGGGAGTAGTATTTTATTCTATTATTGTAACTGCTGTATTTGAGGGAGTTTTATTTGGTGCAATAACTTATCATTTAGGTTTTGATGGAGTTGTTTTTGGAGTTTTATATGGATTTGCTTCACTTATTCCTGTAATTGGAGGAGTGATTATGTGGCTACCTTTGGCACTTTATGAATTGGCTAACAATAATATTTTAGATGCAATTATTATTAGTCTTTATTCAATTATCGTAATTTCTATTATTGCTGATACTTTTATAAAACCATTGATTATAAAATATATAAGCCAAAAAATACTCAAAATTCAAAATAATATAAATGAACTTTTAATTTTCTTTTCAATAGTAGCTGGACTTTCAACTTTTGGCTTTTGGGGAATGATAATCGGACCAGCAATAACCGCCCTTTTTATCTCTATTTTGAAGTTAAATAAAAAATTTTATGAGTAAGGATTTCTTTGAGTATATTTAAAAGTAGTGAAAATATTGATTTAGATTTAATAGAAATGTTTATAGATAAATTTAAAAATGATACATCTAAACTTACTAACTTAGTGAATGATTTAAAAAATTATGAAAATTATAATAAAAATTTAATTGAGCTTTTCAGAATTTTCCATAATTTAAAAGCTACAAGTGGTTTTTTTGGAGTTGAAGAAATTTTCAATTTATCTAAAAAAACTGAAACTATTATTGCAACTCTTCAAAAAAGAACTCCACCGATTGAAGATAGACTTTTTGAATGGTTTATAGAATTAAAAAAACAATTTATACTTTGGGTGGAAGATTTTGAAAATAACTCAAATGAACTTACTTCAATAAGTGAAAAATTAAATAATTTTATAAATATAAGCAATGTTGAAAAAAAAGCCCCAGAAGAGTTACTTAAAAGTTTGAGTATTTTATATGTAAATTATAATGTGTGCGATATTGATAAAAAATTTCACATTTTAAGTGATTTTATAAAAGAGATATATTTTTGCAAAAATGGAAATGATGCAGTCAAATTATATAAAGAAAAACTGCCAGATATCGTTATAACTGATATTGTTTTGCCGATTGTTAGTGGCTTAAAATTAATTAAATATATCAAAAACTTAAATCCAAACACCCCGATAATAGTACTAAATTCAATAAATAAAAAAGAACACGAAGTTAAAGCTAAATTTTTAGGAGTTGAAAGTTATTTCATCAAAGATGAGACAAGTTTTGAAAAATTATCAAAAGAAATTTTTAAGATTGCAGATGAGTATTTTAGTGAAAAAAGTATTAAAATTACAAATAAAAATATTAAAGAAATAGTCGATAAATTGCCACCTCTTCCAAATACTATTTTTGAAATTCAAAAAATTTGCGATGATAGTGAAAGTTCAATTCATAATTTAATTGAAGTTGTAAAAAAAGACCCATTAGTTTCAGCAACTATTTTAAAATCTGCAAAAGCTCCAATTTTTGGTTTTAAAGATGTACACACCATTGATAAAGCTATTTCACTTTTTGGAAAAAGTACAACTAAAGCCATCGCATTTTCTGGACTTATTAATGATAAATTTATAATAGATTTAACTCCTTATTCTATTAGTGAAACAAAATTTTCAGAAATATCTCAACTTAGAACAAAATTTATGATAAAGTGGTACTCAAAAGTAGCTTTTCATAAACTTGTAGTTTTAGCCACATCTTCGCTAATTGGGAATATTGGACAAATCATAATTGCAAAAGAGATTAAAAAATTAAACAAAGAAAAACAATTTAAAGAATTAGTCGAAAAAAAAGGTAGAAGAGAGGCTGAACTTGATATGTTTAAAATTACAAGCGAAGAAGTAACGGCTGATATTTTAAACTATTGGGGACTTGATAATTTATTGACTGATTCGATTAGATATAGTTTTAATTTAAATTCAGCATACCCTGAAGTAAGGGATTATGCGTTAGCTAATAGAGTTGTGTTTGAACTTATAGATTTAGGTGGAAATATTGTAAAAGAAATTCCAAAAGAGTTAGAAACTCTTATTATAAGTGAAAATTTAAATATAAATTTAATTAAAAATACGATTGAATTACTTTAATGTCAAAAGATAAAATTTTTTTAACTCAAACCGACACAACTGTTGGTTTTTTATCGCAAAATGCAAGTAAATTAGCAAAAATAAAAAAAAGAGGTGTAAATAAAGAGTTTTTGAGAGTTGTTGATAGTTTTTCTACATTAAAAAGTTTTTTAAGAGTTCCAAAAAAATTTAAAAAAAATATAAGAAATGCAAAAAAAACCACTTTTGTTTATCCAAATAAACAAGCTTTTAGAGTTATAAATGATGAAATTCATAAAAGTTTTGTAAAAAAATTTAAGTGGTTTTATTCAACTTCAGCAAATGAGAGTTCTAAAGGCTTTGAGCTAAATTTTGCTATAAAAAGTTGTGATATAATAATTTACGATAATAGAGGATTTAGCGAAAATAATCCATCAAAAATAGTAAAATTTTCAAAAACAAAACAAAAGAGGCTTAGATGATATCAACTTTTATAGGTTCATTTTTAAGGGGATTACTTTTAATTTTAGCACTTGATTTTGTGTTATTTTCTGCGATTATGGCAAATTATTTTAATTTACTTGAAATAAATGAGTATTTTAACCCCATCTTTGTAGATAATCAAATTTATTCATTAATTTTACTTTTAGCTTTTCCAATAGGATATATGTTCGCTTATGAGCCATATAGTAAGTTTTTTACAAAAATTTATTTAGCTTTATTACTTATATTTTCACTTACTTTTATCGAAGAGATTGGTTTTAGAGTTGGTCAATTTATGTTTGCTCAAAAAGCAAAAGTTAATTTAAATACTAAAACTTTAGAGGGTGAAGTGCTTTATGTTGGAAGAAAATATATCCATTTTAGAGAAGACTTAAGCGATAAAACTTTAAAGTTTGAAAAAGAATTAGTTTTAATACAAGAGAAGTGATGCAAAAAGTTTTAATAGGTTTAAGCGGAGGAATTGACTCAAGTTACTCTGCATTTTTACTCCAAAAACAGGGTTATTTAGTTGAGGGTGTCTATATGATTTTGCACGATAGAGGCACTTATCATAGTGAAAACATCGAAAGAATTGAAGAAGTAGCAAATTATTTAAATATAAAATATCATATTTTAAACTTAAAAGATGAGTTTAATAAAAAAGTTTTTAACAATTTTATACAAACTTACAAAGATGGAAAAACACCCAATCCTTGCATAGTTTGTAACCGTCATATAAAATTTGGAGCAATGTTTGAGTTTGCAAAATCACTTGGAATTCATAAGTTAGCCACAGGGCATTATGTGAGAAGTGATGGAGAATTTTTATATCAAGCAAAAGATAAGACCAAAGACCAAAGTTATTTTTTATTTAACATTGACAAAAATATTTTAAAACATACGATTTTTCCATTAGGTGAACTTTTAAAAGAAGATGTAAAGAAAAATGCAATGCAAATCGAAGTTTTGAGAGAAATCGCAAATAAGAAAGAAAGCAATGATATCTGTTTTGTAGATAGCGATTATAGTACAATTTTGCGAGAATTTATTAATCCAGATATTGATGGCGAAGTTATTAAAAACAGCGAAGTTGTCGGAACTCATAAAGGTTATATGCACTATACAATTGGCAAAAGAAAAGGCTTTAGATACGATTTAGCCCAAACTCCCCACTATGTTACAAAAATTATTGCAGACAAAAATCAAATTGAAGTTGGTGAATACGAAGAGTTGAGGGTTGAAAAAATTTTAGCAAAAGAGTTGAATATGTTTATTGATAAGTTAGAATTTAAAGCTGAAGTTAAAATTAGATATAGAAGTCCTAAGGTTGGTGCTTTAGTGAAAATAAATGGTGAAATTGCAGAAATATTTTTAGATGAGCCTGTTTATGGTGTAGCACCATCTCAAGCAATTGTTTTTTATGAAAATGAAAAGTTACTTGGCGGAGGATTAATAATTTAATGTTAAAAACAACTTTAATGATTATTGCGATTATTTCACTTATATTGACTATTTTAATTTTTATAAAAATAAAATTTAATTTTAATTTAGTGCAAAAAATAATTGCATTTATAACTATTTTTGCCCTGATTTTTGGCTTTTTAATTCATTTGACAGATGCTTTATTTATGACTATTTTTTAAAAAGGATTTTTATAGAAACTTTAAAAGAGACAATAAAAACCATTACTTTTCAAGATAAAAGCAATGGTTTTATAATATTAAAAACAACGACAGGTAAGGCGCTTCAAGGTTATATTTTATCAAGTGAGAGTGATTTAGTTGGTGTTGATTTTATCGCAAAAGGTGTTTGGAAAAAACATAAAAAATATGGTCTTTATTTTGAATTTAGTGAATTTAATATTCAAGAGTCAAATCTTTTTTTCTTTTTATCAAGAGTTGTTAAAGGAATTGGAAAAAGTTTAGTAAATAAAATGATTTCTGATTTTGGAGAAGAGAATTTAATTTACATTTTAGAAAATAATCCCGAGAGACTTTTGCAAATAAAAGGAATTAAAGATAAAAAGTTAAAAAAAATAACTTCAAATTGGAATAAATATAAATCTTTAAAAGATATTTCTGATATTTTACTTCCAGCTGGTGGAACTCAAGCTATAATCAATAAAATTTATTATAGCTTTAAAACTGAAATCGAAGAGCAAAAAAATTTCAAAGAACAACTTAGTAACAATATTTACATAATTACAAAAGTGAAAGGAGTTGGTTTTAAAACAGCTGATAAATTGGCTAGAGCCTTGGGAATTGACCTTTTTGATGATAATCGAATAAAAGCTTGTCTTAATTATGTAATGCTTTATTATACAAATGATGGTGGAAATAGTTGTATCGATAAAGATTTATTATTTGAACTTATAAATAAAGAGTTGGCTATTGATGATGGAAATGGCGATAGTATAACTATTTCAAGA
>DZAZ01000064.1 GCA_022729755.1 Helicobacter cetorum
AAAATAACAAAGGATAGTATCAAAAGTATTTCGCAATACGATTATATTATGAATGTGATTAAGTTAACTTATTGAATTGTTTGTGGGAATTGGTATAATAAAAGGTGAAGTATGCACTAATTTTATTGAAATAGTGCTAATTTTTATCGAAAAACTATAAAATTCAAAAAATATTGAAGGTTTTATAAAATGAGAACAGAAAATAGAGAATTTTCTAAATTTTTTTCATTTACTTTTATTTTTCATAAGATTGACCTATAAAAGGCTTAATTGAATAAAAAATTAAGAGAGTTTTGAATAATATATATTAATTTTACAAAAGGAGAAGAAAAAATGTTAAAAAAATATAGATTGGTTACTAGAAGCGATATGGATGGGCTTATTTGTGCAGTTTTATTAAAACAAATTGATTTAATAAGTGATATTAAATTTGTACATCCAAAAGATATGCAAGATGGTGTGATTGAAATTGGAGCTGATGATATTACAACGAATTTACCTTATGTAAATGGAGTACATTTAGCATTTGACCATCATTTAAGTGAAACTCTTAGAAATGAAAAGAGAGAGAATCATATAATTATTCCTTTAGCGCCATCAGCGGCGAGAGTTGTGTATGAGTATTATGGAGCTGAAAAGTTTAAAGATATTTGTCATATTGAAGAAATGATGGAAGCTGTGGATAAGGCTGATGCAGCGAAGTTTAATATGGAAGATATATTAAAGCCAGAAGGTTGGGAATTTTTGAGCTTTTTAATGGATGCTAGAACTGGACTTGGAAGATTTAGAGAGTTTAAAGTTTCAAATTATCAATTGATGATGGATTTAATTGATTATTGTAAAGACCATCCAATTGGTGAAATTATGGAACTTCCTGATGTAAAAGAGAGAGTTGATTTATACTTAAAATATGAAAAAGATTTTAAAGAACAAATACTAAGATGTTCAAAAGTTTATAAAAATTTAGTTGTGCTTGATTTACGAAATGAAGAGACTATTTTTCCTGGAAATAGATTTATGATTTATGCACTTTTCCCTAGATGCAATATTTCTATCCACGTTATTTGGGGATTTCAAAAACAAAATACAGTATTTGCGGTTGGTAAATCTATAATAGATAGAAGTTCAAAAACAACTGTTGGCGAGTTGATGCTTAAATATAATGGTGGTGGACACGAAGCGGCTGGAACTTGCCAAATTGATAATACAAAAGCTCAAGATGTATTGGGAGAACTTATAAAAACAATTAATCAAGATGGCTAATTTAATATAGTTTAAGTTATATATTTGTATATTTCTCATCTTCATTTAATAATACTATAAAGATAAGGAATACAAATGTTAAGTGTCGTTGATTACGATATTTTAAATGGGCATATTGATTATGGTTTTTATGAAGAGTATAAATTATTGTGTCCTGAATGTGATGATGGAAAAATAATTTATTATATAGATGATACACCAGGATTTAATGCAAAAGAGTATTTTCCGTGTAAGATTTGTGGTTATGAGCATACTCAAGATTAATTTTTAGATGAGATTTGGTAAAAATGAAAACTATTTTAAATAATTGTACTATTTTAGATACAGTTGATGGATGTTTAAAAGAAAATTTAAATATCTTAATAGAAGATAAAATCATAAAAAAAGTGAGTTTTGATAAAATAGAGCAAGAGGCTGAAATTTTTGATATGAGTGGTTTTATTGTGATGGCTGGTTTAATTGATGCCCACGTTCACGTAACAGCTTCAACTACAAGCTTCACTAATCTCTCAAGAACTCCAGCTTCATATATTACTGCAAAAGCTATTCCTATCTTAAATGCTATGATAAAACGAGGTTTTACAACTGTTAGAGATGGAGGTGGAGCTGATTTTGGACTTGCAAAAGCGGTTGATGAAGATTATATTATTGGACCTAGAATACTTTTTTGTGGAGCTAGTATTTCTCAAACTGGTGGACACGGAGATGTACGAAAATTGGGTGAAGATTTTATTCCTGCTGATAGGTTTGAGGTAGGTACTTTAGGAAGAGTTTGCGATGGAGTTGATGCTGTTAGAAAAGCTTGTAGAGTTGAAATTAGAAATGGTGCAACTCAAATAAAACTTATGGTAAATGGCGGGATTTCAACTCCAACAGACCCACTTGAGAATAATCAATACTCACTAGATGAAATAAAGTGTGCCGTAGAAGAGGCAGCTAATGCAAATATTTATGTGATGGCTCACGCTTACACACCAAATTCAATTAAAAGAGCATTAGAGTGTGGAGTTAAATCGATTGAACACGGAAATTTTATAGATGAGCCTACACTTGATTTGTTGATAGAAAAAAATGCTTATTTAGTTCCAACTTTAGTGGTTTATTATGCGATTTCAACTTATGGCGAAAAGTATAATTTAAGTCAAAATATAATTGATATTGCAAAAGATGCTTTTCAAAAAGGTTTAAATGCTTTAGCTTTAGCTTACAAAAAAGGGGCTGACATTGCTTTTGGAACCGATTTAATAGGTGAACTTCACTCACTTCAATCGATGGAGTTTGCAATTCGAGGGCAAGTTCAATCAAATATAGAAGTTATTCGTTCAGCTACTATTTATTCGGCAAAACTCTTAGGATTAGAGAACAAGATTGGAGTAATTAAAGAGGGTGCTTATGCTGATTTACTTATTTTAAAAGATAATCCTTTGAGTGATTTGAGTGTTTTTCAAAAAACAGAGGCAATCAAAGGTGTTATGAAAGATGGAAAGTGGGTAGTTAAAGAGTTTTAAAACTCTTATCTATTTAAAATGATAAATTTATAGATTATATCATCGCTTCCCCATCCTTTGCCATTATCTGGGTTATAAAATTGAAATTTGATAGTATTGTAACCCTTTTTTAATCTACAAGAAGCCGACTCATCGTTTTCTATTTTTTTCCAGCTACCATCATTGTTACAGCTATAAATAAAGTAATCACCCCTTTTTTTTACACTAGCATATGAAAATTGCGAATTTGTAGCATCACTATAACCTATCATAAAGTATTCATTATCTTTAATTTTTTGCCAAAACCAAGCATTAGCTTTATGAGTTTTTGCTAATTTTGTTATCTCGTTTGAATTTTCTTGAGCGATTTTATGCAGTGCTTTTTTAGTTTTATCTTCACCACTAATACTTTTACTCCAAAATCTAACTTCACTCTCTTCGCCTAATTTAGCACCATCATCAAGAGTTTTTTTACCTACACTATAGTATTTACCCTCTAAATATTTGGGTCCTTTTTGTACATCATCTTTTGCAAAACTTGAACTTGCAAGTAAAAAAAATAGTGCAAAATAAATTTTGAAAATACTCATTTTTATTTCTCCTTTGAAATAGTTTAAAAATATAATTAAAGCACTTTATAGCTTAAAAGCTAACTTTTATATTAAAATTTCGCCTATATTTAATCTTTTACCTCTTAAATAACTCAAAATATCCATTGTATTTTTTGATTGTGGTTGTACTTTAAAAATTTCAATTTCACCTTTTTTACATCCAACTATTATAGATTCTTTTTTTATTTCCAAAATTTCACCTTTGTTATGGTTTTTATCTTCATTTATTAAAGTTATTTCTTTGAGTTTTAAACCACTTTGTAAAAATATTTCAGGCCAAAAATAAAAAGCTCTAAATTTTGCAACTATCTCTTTTGCATTTTTAAATTCAATCAATCCATCTTCTTTATTTATTTTTGGAGAATACGAAGATAGTACCGAAATTTGCTTAAATGGTTTTAGTTTAGAGAAATTTTTTAAAACATCAATAGTAAGCAAACTAGCCTCTTTTGCCAAAAGTTCAAAAAGCTCTATTACATTTTTTTCACCAACTTCAATATATCTAAAACCTAAAATATCACCCGTATCAAGCCCAATATCCATAAGCATAGCACTAACTCCACTAAATTTATCTTGATTTAAAATAGTACTTTGAATTGGCGAAGCTCCGCGATAAAGTGGCAAAAGTGAAGCGTGAAGATTAATGCAAGGAGCAATTTGCAAAATCTCTTTTGGTAAAATTTGCCCATAAGCAGCCACAACTATGAAATCAGGTGAGAGTTCTTTTATAATTTGTATATTTTGCTCATCTCTTAGTCTATTTGGTTGAAAAATTTTTATATCGATTGAATTTTCAATTAAAAATTTTTTAGTATCAGGTGGAGTTAAAATTTGTTTTCTTCCAACAGGTTTATCAGGTTGAGCAAAAAGTGCAATAATCTCGATTTCATCATCATTTATCAATGTTTTTAAAATAGTAGTTGCATATTCAGGTGTTCCCATAAAAATAATTCTCATTTTTTCCCTTGATTATAAAGTTTTTAATTCTCATTGTTACCAAAAATAAATTAAATTTAACTATAATTAATTAAAAAAAAGGAAGAAAAATGTTGGATAAGGCTTTACAAGAGAAGTGTTTAAATGAATTAATAGGACTTAGGGAGCATATTTTAAAAAAATCACCTAAAATTATAAAAAAGACAAAAAGTTATAAAAGTTTAACAAATATGTATCATTATGTTTCGATGAGGTGTTTAGATATAACTTCACTTCAAGATGATTTAACAAAACTTGGACTTTCTTCGCTTGGACGCTCGCAATCTCACTTAATGGATACGATAGAAAAAGCGATTAATATTCTTTCAAATTTACTTCAAAAAGAGAATGAAATAGTTTTAGAGGAGAATAGTTTTGTAACTTTTGACGAAGCACAAGAATTACTTTTAAAAAATTCTGAAATTTTTGGAAAAAATCCTGAACACGAATTTAAAACAAAAATAATGCTAACTTTACCTAGTGAAGCATCAACTAATCCGAAATTAATCGAAGAATTGGCTGAAAGTGGAGTAAATCTCTTTAGAATAAATACAGCACACGATAATGATAAAGCTTGGAATGCGATGGCTAATACGATAAAAGAGATTAATTTTAAATTAAAAGATGAAAATAAAATTAAAATTTATGTGGATTTAGCAGGTCCAAAAATTAGAACTGGAAAAATAAAACGAGTAAAATCACCTATTAAAATAGGAAATAAAAAAGTTGAAATTAAATTTGTAAATTTAGTTTCTGAAGATAATTTCACAAAACCAGAAGGTTTAAATATAAGTGGTGATGTAATTCCTGCGATGATTGCACTTGATAAAGAGTTTTTGAAACATACAAAAGATAGCGATTTTATAGAAATAGTTGATATTAATTCTAAAAAAAGATACTTAAAAGTTTTAAAATATCACAAAGATGTTTGCGAATGTTCTATCGAAAAGCGAGTAATTATTGATGAAAACTCAAGAATAACAATTTATAAAGATAAGAAAAAATATAGTACTCATCCTAAAAATATAATAGAAGTTCCAGAAGAGATAAGAGTTTTTGAAAATGATGAAATTATAATCACAAGCTTAGATGTGCTTGGAGAGTTTGATTATAAAGATGAGAGTGGAAAATACAGTGCAGTTATTAGTTGCGGCGATAGAGGAATTTTAAATAATGTCAAAGTAAATGATGATGTGTTTATTGATGATGGAAAAATAGAATTAATCGTAACTAAAAAAATTGATGAAAATAAAGTTGTGGCAAAAGTTGTGAATGCAAAAGAAGATGGAGTAATAATAAAAGAGGAAAAAGGGATAAATTTTCCAAATTCAAACTTAATGCTTGATGCAATTACCGATGAAGATAAAGAGAATTTAAAGGCAGTTATGGAGTTTGCTGATATTATTGGTATCTCTTTTGCACAAACCAAAAATGATATAGAAACTCTAAAAAATGAGCTTAAAAGACATAAAAAACATTTAGCAATAGTTGCAAAAATTGAAACAAAATTAGCAATTCAAAATTTACCTGAAATATTAGTTGCACTAAGTGGCATAAATTCAGGAATTATGATTGCAAGAGGCGATTTAGCAATAGAGGTTGGATTTGAAAATTTAGCTTATATTCAAGAGGAAATTTTTGATTTATGTGCATCTTCGCACACTCCTGTGATTTATGCAACGCAAATATTAGAGAATAAAATGAAAACAAATTTACCAAGTCGAGCCGAAATTACCGATGCTGCTTTTGGTCAAAGAGCTGATTGTATAATGCTTAATAAGGGTGCTTTTGCAATTGATACAATAAAAACTCTAAATCATATTTTAAATCAAATGCACAAAATTTACAAAAAGAATAAACAACTCTTAAGTGTATGTAAAGAGTGGAAGTTTTAAGAATTTGCCAAAACATATTCATATTTCAAAAAATGATGATTATGTTAAATTTGACCTTGAAAATATGATTTTTACGATTAATTATTTTTCAAATTTATTTAAAAGGAGTTTTATTATGAATAAACAAGAAATACTAAGTTACCTAAACAATATAAAACCCATATTAGAAAAAAAAGGTATTGAAAAAATAGGACTTTTTGGAAGTTTTGCAAAAGATAAACAGAATGAGTTTAGTGATATTGATATAGCTTTTAGACTTAAAAATGATTTTTTAGAGACCTATGATGTTTGGAAATATTTTGATTTACGAGATGAAATACAAACTCTCATATCATCAAAATTTCACAAAAAAAGCGAACTTTTTGATTTAGATAGTACAAGTAGTTTAAAAAATATTATCTCAAAAGAGGTAATTTATGTCTAAAAAAATTCACAGATTAGAGACAATATCAAAAAAAATAGTATTTATAGAGAATATTGTAAAAGAAAATAATTCCATTACAAAAGCCTTAAATGATGAACAAAACTCAAGAGCATCAATACTTATGCACTTAACATCTATTGCAGAACAATTTGATAAACTCTCAAAAGATGGAGAGTTTGAAGTTTTAAATAAATTTGATAAACAAGATTTAAAAGGCACTTATGATATTAGAACTTTTATAGCTCACGATTATGAAGGTGTAAATTTAGCAGTAATTGAATTTGTAATTA
This sequence comes from Helicobacter cetorum, assembly GCA_022729755.1. Taxonomy (GTDB): domain Bacteria; phylum Campylobacterota; class Campylobacteria; order Campylobacterales; family BB28; genus BB28. Next base: position 6,946 of record DZAZ01000064.1, read on the forward strand.
GAGAAAAATTACCAAAAATGAAAAGAGTTATAGATAATATCTTAAAAGTGTAGCTTAATTTTATAACTATATCAGGCAATTATAAAGCATTTTTAATATAATATATTAAATATTAAAAAAAAGGAGTAAAAATGAAAGCAGTAGTAATGGCAGGTGGATTTGGAACCAGAATTCAACCTCTCACAAACTTTTATCCAAAACCTATGCTTCCAATCGTGAATAGACCGATGATGGAGCATATTATTAATAAATTAAAAAGTGTTGGAATTAGCGAAATTGTAATTTTACTTTACTTTAAACCTGAAATTATCAAGGATTACTTTAAAGATGGAAGTGAATTTGGTGTGAAAATAAATTATGTTTTACCTGATGATGATTATGGAACGGCTGGAGCTGTCAAATGTGCGCAAGAGTTTTTAAATGAAACTTTTATAATTGTAAGTGGTGATTTAGTAACTGATTTTGATTTCAAAAAAATCATAGATTTTCACCAATCAAAAGCTTCAAAATTAACTATCACTCTAACTCCTGTTGAAGACCCATTGCAATTTGGGGTTGTTATTACTGACCAACACGGTAAAATTCAAAAATTCTTGGAAAAACCTAGTTGGGGTGAAGTGTTTAGCGATACAATTAATACGGGAATTTATATACTTGAGCCTGAAATACTAAATTATATTCCAAAAGATGAAAATTATGATTTTGGAAAAGAGTTATTTCCAACTTTAATGAAAGAAAATATTACACTTTGGGGAAGTATTCAAGAGGGTTATTGGCGAGATGTGGGAAATCCTCAAAGTTATAGAGAAGTTTATGAAGATATTTTAAATCAAAAAGTAAATTTTGAATTTAACGGTAAAAAGCAAAATTTTGAAGAGGGTGTTGCTTATGTTGAAAATAAAACAAAACTTCCTAATGATTTAAAAGTTAAAGGTATCGTTGTAATTGGTAAAAATGTAACTATCGGAAATGAAGTTGAATTAAGCAATGCAGTAATTGGCGATAATTGTATCATCGAAGAGAAAACAAAAATTTCTGATAGTGTGCTTTGGCATAATGTAATAATTGAGAGTAGAAGTAATATTAATAATGCTGTTATTTGTAATGGAAATAAAATAGGTAAAAAAGTCAAAGCAAAATCGGGCATTATTATGGCTGAAAATTGCGAAATTGGTAAAAATGTAACATTTGAAAAAGATGTAATTATTTGGCCAGATAAAATTATAGATGAAAATTCAATCGTTAGTAATAATGTAATTTGGGGAACAAAATATAAAAGTACTATTTTTGAAAATGGTAGTGTAATTGGTAGAACAAATATTGAGCTTTCTTGTGAAATGGCTACAAAATTGGCTGAAAGTTTTGGAAGTATGCTTCCAGTTGGAAGTAGTGTATTTGTCTCAAGAGATTATCACAAAAGCTCAAGAATGCTTAAACGAGCATTTTTAGGAGGATTACTCTCAACTGGAATAAATGTAGTTGATGTCACACACTCTCCATCAAATGTAATGAGATTTAACTTAGCAACCGATGAAGATATCGTGGCTGGAATTCACTTTAGACAATCTGTAAGTGACCAAATTAACACTGAAATTATCTTTTTTACGGGCGAGGGTATAACGATTGATACTAATACTGCAAAATCAATCGAGAGAATTTTCTTTAGAGAGAGCTTTAGAAGAGTAAATCATAATGAAATTGGCGAAATAACTGAAAGTTACGATTTAAAAGCTAGATATAAAGCCAAAATTTTAGGACTTTTAAATAAAAATGAGATAAAACAAAAAGAGTTAAAAATTGTTGCAAACTTGATGTTTGGCTCAACTGCAAATGTTTATCCTGATGTTGTAAATGATTTGCAAATTGATAATGTTATTTTAAATGCCTATCCAGATGATAAAAAACTTTCAAAAATTTCAACTTTAATTACTCAATCTGAAAATGAAGTTTCAGCAATTGTTAAAAGTTTAAATTTTAATGTAGGTTTTTTAATCTATCCAAATGGTCAAAGATTAGAGATTGTTTCTGAAGATGGGAAAGTTTTGGATAATCATATAAGTTTGCTGACAATGCTTTCACTTTTGAATTTAAACAAAAATAAAAAAACTAAAGTTTTCTTACCAGCTTGGGCACCTGATTTTGTAGATACTTATTTTGAAAATTTAACTATTAAGCGAGATAAGTTTGGTAATTTTAAAGCTAGTTTTTTAAGGGAGTTTGATTTTATTGGAAATACAAATGGTAATTACACTTTTACAGAGTTTGCACTAAATACCGATGCAGTTTATGCAAGTTTAAAAATGGTTGAAATGATGGCGATAAATGAAGCTAAAATTTCAAAGCTTTTAGAAAAAATTCCTGATTTTTACTATCTTGAAACAACGGTTGATTGTCCTAGTAATTTAAAAGGTAAAATGATGAGAAAATTCTTAGAAGATTCAAAAGATAAAGAATCTTCTCATCTTGATGGAGTAAAAATTTGGGTAGCTAAAAATGATTGGGTTTTAATGATTCCAGACCAACACGCCGATAATTTAAATCTTTACATTCAAGCAAAAGATAACAAACGGGGAAGTGAAATATTAAAAGAGTATAGTGAAAAGATTCAAAAATGGATACAAGAGTAATCTCTTTTATCTTTTTCTAATGATTAAAAATCAAACAATTCCGTACTCAAATATCGTTCAGCCGTATCGCATAAAATAGTAACTATCTTTTTATTTGGATATTTTTTTGCCAAAGTCAAACTTGCATAGACATTTGCACCTGAACTTATTCCAACCAACAACCCCTCTTTTCGTGCGATAGTTCTAGCCATTTCAAAGGCATTTATATCTTCTACTTTAATAATTTCATCAAAAACTTTTGTATTTAGTATTTTTGGAATAAAACCAGCTCCAATTCCTTGTATTTTATGAGGTGCTGGATTATTTCCACTCAAAACTGCTGAAGAGTTAGGTTCAACCGCAACAACTTTAATATTTGCAATATTTTCTTTTAAAACTTCGCCAACTCCGCTAATTGTCCCACCTGTTCCAACTCCTGCTACAAAAATATCAATTTCTCCATCCATTTGCTCAATTATCTCTTTTGCTGTGGTCATTTTGTGCATTAATGGATTTGCTTCATTCTCAAATTGCCCCACTATCATTGAATTTTCTATCTCTTCTTTTAATTCTAGTGCTTTTTTAATTGCTCCACTCATTCCCAATTCTCGCGGAGTTAATACAATTTCAGCTCCCAAAAATTTTAATAATTTTCTTCTCTCAATCGACATAGATTCAGGCATTGTCAAAATGAATTTTAAATTCATAGATGCACAAATACTAGCAAGTGCAATTCCCGTATTTCCGCTTGTTGGCTCGATTAAAGTTGTATTTTCATTAACTTTAGCACTTTTTATTGCACTTTTTATTAAATTTAATGCAGGTCTATCTTTTATTGAGCTTGTAGGGTTTGTAAATTCGCACTTTGCATAAATATTTGGTGCGATTTTACTTAAATTTATCATTGGAGTATTTCCAATTAATTCCAAAACACTTTTTGCTACTTTCATTTTTTACCTTTGTGTTAAAATTAAAAATATTAATATAAAAATCACACTTAAATCTATTTTATTTCTGAAATTTAATGCTTTTTTTACATCAATTTTAGTTATCTCTTTTTTGCCATCTCCAAAGTAAGGCTTATTTTTGATTTTACCAAAATAACTTGTAGCACCACCTAAAGATAAATTTAAACTACAAGCCATTGCTGAAATCGGATAACCAGCATTTGGGCTTTCGTGGAGTTTTGCAAACTTTAAAAATTTAAAACTACTTAATTTAAAAGATAAAATCGCAATCAAAAAAGCACTAATTCTAGCAGGAATAAAATTTGCAATATCATCCAATTTTGCTGAAAATTTACCAAAATTTATATATTTTTCATTTTTATATCCAACCATTGAATCAAGTGTATTTATCGCTTTATAAATCATAATTCCCTCTAAACCAAATAAAAGCAAATAAAAAAGTGGGGCTATAACTCCATCGCTTAAATTTTCTGCATAAGTTTCAATACAAGCTTTATTAATATCGCTTTCACTTAAATTTTCACTATCACGACTTACAAGCATTGCAATCGCTTTTTTGGGTTCATTGGAGCTTAAAACTTCATTCACACTATCATAAAGCATTTTGGAAGCAATTCCCATTGAAGCGACTATCGAAGTTAAAATTAATTCAATATAAAAATTAAAAAGTGAAAAGATAAAACTTAAAGTAAAACTTATAATAAAAACTAAAGCTAAAAGTGAAATATTTAAAAAAAAACCCCTCAAAATCGAATTTTTATAAAATTTTTTCTCAAACCACTTTATAAATTCACCCATAAAAATAACAGGATGTTTTATGAATTTAAATTCACCTATAAATTTATCGATTAAATAGCTCAAAAGCGAAATTTCTACATATCCATTCATTATTCAAAAATATCCAATCTTACAAGTTTTATTATTTCGTCTTTTACATACAACAAATTTTTATAAATTCCTTTTAAATCCTATATCTTTGAACTATCAAAATTTTCACTTACATAATACCAATTCTCACAAATAATTCAATAAGTTAACTTAACCGCATTCATAATATAATCGTATTACGAAATATTTTCGATACTATCTTTTGTTATTTTATCCAAAATTTCAGAAACTTCATCCATCAAATTT